>CAZDLB010000056.1:0-11703 GCA_964505995.1 uncultured Zetaproteobacteria bacterium | reverse complement strand
ACCCAGGGGTGTTTCAGCTTGCTGGGAAGGCTTGTTCATCGGGCGCGCATGCTGCATCAATCCCCGGGGCTGGGCCATGCCTGGAAAAGCATGACTGAATCATTGGGGCTGCTGTGCGCGCCTGCTGCTTTTCCATGTCGTCATCAGGGCCCGGATATGGGCCAGCGAATAGCGCATGCTCCTGGACAGAACGAAGCGCAGGCCGGCGAGGATGCCGACATGCTGGTTGCGCTCAATCAGCATCTGGCGCCAGCGTTCGCTGTCGCCGAAGGCCGTGGCAACGATCTCCCGGCGAAGTTCGATGCTGTCCGGCTCAAGGCGAATGCCGACCATCATTCTGGAGCGGCCGCGGATATTGCGGATGCAGCATGGGATCGTCACGCCATGGCCGGTGACGGGGTTGGTGAACTCCAGCCTTGCCGGGCTATCGACGCAAAGATGGCGGGCGGCATCGCTGCTGCCGTCGATGGCCAGCATTGCCCCCTGATACGACATGTCTTGCACGGATACATCCACTGGCACATCGTCGATGATCAGTCTTCCGGCCAGATCCAGTCGCACCCGCGGCTCGCTGCGGCGCTGCGGCTTTTCCAGGACTACGCCAAGTGCGCCGGCCAGCATGATCAGGTTGAAGCTCTCCCAGCTCAATGCAACCAGGGTCTGCCCGCTTTCCTCCGGATAGAGGAACAGGCGCAGGATGGCGGCCATCACCGAAAGCAGGGCGATGCCCAGCGCGAAATAGAAGGGTCGCGCCATCTGGCTGATGAATTCCTGATCCAGCTTTTCCCCCTTGGGAGTGACAGCAAAGGTGGCGCCGCGTGGCTGAATCAGGGTCTTGATGACAACGGGGATGGAAAACAGCGACTGGACGGTTTCATAGAGCTCGGAAACCAGGAACCATCGCACCTTGCCGTAAAAGAAGTTGGAAACCAGCACCACCGACAGCAGATATGGGATGACGTAAACCAGGACATTGGGGAAGCTGAGCTTGACGAAGGCGATGCCGAAAAGCAGGTACAGCGATGGCGCGAACAGAAAGATCGTGCGCGGAATCGGGAACAGCCAGTAGAAGATGCTGTTCAGGTAGCCCAGCCGCTGGCTCCAGCTCAGGCCCGGGATGAACATCGGATTCTTCAGCCGCAGCATCTGCAGCATGCCCTGGCACCAGCGCACTCGCTGGATGATGAAACTGGCAAAGGTTTCCGGCTGCAGGCCGGCCACCATCGGGCGATGGATGTAGGCACTGTCATAGCCCCTGGCATGCAGCGTCAGCGCGGTTTCCGCATCCTCGGTGATGGTATCACCGGCAATGCCGCCAACCTCCTCCAGATAGCGGCGCCGGAACAGTGCCGCGGAGCCACAGAAAAACGATGCATTCCAGAAATCAAGGCCGCGCTGCCCGTGGGTATAGAACATCTCGTATTCGCCGGGAAACCTGTCTCCTGTCTCAATGTTCTTTTCGACCGGATCGGGATTGAGAAAGAAGTGCGGACTCTGGACGAGAAACAGCCGACTGTTGCGCAGGAAGGGGCCGGCAAGATTCTCGAGGATATCCACCGTTGGCACATGGTCAGCATCGAGAAAGAGCACGAGTTCGCCACTGGTTTTCTTCAGCGCTGCATTGAGGTTGCCGGCCTTGGCATGCTCGTTCCGCTCCCGTGTCAGGTAATGGACGCCAAGTCTCTGGCAGAGGTTCTTCAGCTCGATATGCCGGCGCTGGGCAGCCTCGGCCTTGGCCGGATCGGCATCTTGGCGCTTCTGCAGGGTGCCGCCATCATCGAGAAGATAGATGTTGATTCGATCCCTGGGATAGCGGATGTTCTGGCACGCCAGCAGTGTGACCTCGAGAAGTTTGGCGTCCTCGTTGTAGCTTGGAACCATGACATCCACGCTTGGCCAGAGGGATCGGTCCTCGGGCAGAGGCACGGGTTCGCGCCGGAGCGGATGCAGATTGACAAAGGCGCCGAGGAAAAAGATGCCAATGGCGATAAGCTCGGCCAGGATCAATAGCCAGCCGAAGGCAAAGTCCAGCATGCCATCATGCAGCGACGGGATCGTATACTGGATGCGCCAGAGGATGTAGCGGAGCACGACAAAGGCACAGGTGATGAGCACCATCAACCGCAGGGGGCTGCCCGGGTCGAGGAATCGCTTCCTTAGATAGGCCGCACGCATCGCCAGGATGGCAAGCGTCAGCATCGAGCCGACAAGAAACTGATCCACCGGCAGCCATGCCATCTGTGCCAGATAGCTGAAGGCCAGCACGACCAGAAAAAGCAATGCAAGCAGAAACCAGTCCAGCGTGTGGCTGGAAGGGGCGGGGCGATTCATTCTAGTGAGTCTCCTTCATGGGGGCGGCCCGCTCACGCACGATCCGCCAGCCGTGATCCTTTCGGATGAGCCGGAGCTCCTTGAATGTCCGATCGGCATAGGTGGCCGAGCGGTAGTCCTGGAAGAAGGTGACGCGCCATTGATCGGCCACATGCCGCACGCGCAGCTCATGCAGCTGAAGATGGATATCCCGGCTGCCAAGGATTCGCTGCCGCCGCTGCTGCTTCCATGCTTCCAGATTCGGGAAGGACGGGCCCGGGTTGAAGCTGGGGTCATAGCAGGCCAGGTAGCGCTTGATGTCACGCGATTCCCAGGCCTGTGCCCAGGAGGCGACGAACGCCCGGATTTCATCCTCTTCCGTGGCGCAGGCAGGCCCGGAAGGGAGAGCCAGCAAGAGGGCAAGGAGCAGGATACGCAAGGGCTTCATTGGAAAAGCCCTTTCAGCCTGGCCTGCATCAGATCATCGCTGAAGACGGCCTGGCGTTTGCCGAACTGCCATTCCAGCGCCAGCAGGAAGCCAATATCCCTGTAGCTGGGAGGACTTTCCCGGAGTATCAGCCCGCCGTGAGCCAACAGGTTGGCGCTCAGGCGCGCCACGGCCGTTGTTTCGAAGGCATAGCCGATGCCGCTGCTGCTCGCTGCCGGCAGCTGTTGGCTGGTTGCTGCCAGCGGAAAAAGCGGTGTGGCAGCCGAGCGGGCCCGCTGCCAGCCGATTTCGGCATGCGCACGAATCACCCACTGGCCTGCTTCGGGGCTGAGATAGTCCACAGCCAGGCCTGCAAGGCTCAGTTGCTGTGGACTGAAATATCCCCCGTGGCCTCGCGTGAACGGCGAGGCATTGTGGCTGAAATGTTCGTAGCGCAGGTACGGGCCGATGCTCATGAAGTCGCTGGGCAGCTTGTCCAGAGAGCGACCGAGACCCAGTTGCATCAGCAGATGCCGGTTGGAGAGGACCTGGCTGCCCTTGAGCTGTTCGCCGACAATATCCAGGGAGCCTCCCCAGACATCGCCAATGGCCATCCAGGAGGAGAGTGAGGCACCGGTGGCGCTGATCTGGCCCCAGGGTCTGCCCGCGTTATCCAGGCGACCGGCATATGTCAGGGCATTGGATCGGTAGGGACGATGGAAAAGCGTCAGGTCACCATGCCAGCGATCGGCCGAGTACAAAATCCCTGCGGACAGGCTGTAGGATGTCGGCATGCCGGAAAGGCGGGGCAACCAGGCGGCTTCGGCATGCGGATGCATTCTGCCGCTCCGTTCATAGGACAGGGCCCATTCCAGACCCTGCAGGGCGGTTGCCGGCACAGTAGCCCCGGCAGCGGACTGATCGAGATAGGGCACCTGTGCCTGATGGGCCGGTGCCTCAAGCCGCAGCCTGCTGGCGGAAAGTCTCAGACGATGTTTTCCGGCCACGGTGAAACCGGCCTGAAGCAGCGGAAGCTCGGAGAAGCGGAAGTCCTCAAGCGGGTGGGCGCCGCTCTTGATGCGGGCTGCGAGGCCCAGGGTCAAATCCGGGCTGTCGATGCCCCGGAGGCTGTCATTCTCCAGCATTGAGCGCGCGGCCAGAAACTCCTTGTGCCAGTACAACCACTGCCCCTCGGCAACCTGTACGGCCTTTCCGCCATTCGAGGCGATGCGCAGTCCTTCAAGTGCCCGGGCATCACCGGTCGCGTTGTACAGCTGCGAAAAGCGGGCTTCGGCTTCCTTGCGCTTGCCAAGATGGAACCAGGCCCAGGCAGTGACCACCTGCTCGTCCGGTGTCAGTCTTCGTCTTGCTTCCAGCGCTTGTGCCAGATTCACGACATCCTGATCGCTTTTGGCTTCAAAGCTCGCGAACAGTTCTCGCGAAAGGGCTGCTTCAATGGCGCCAGCATGTCCGCCGGCCTTGCCCGGCGCCGGCAGCAGTCGGATGGCCGCTTGTTTCCGTCCGGCGCGCCAGCGTGCCGTGAACAGGGTTTCCGGAGCAGTCGGTGCTGCACTGCCTGTCTCGGCCTGGCGCAGGTATTCGCTGTACCAGAAGCCCGCCTTGCCGTGCATGCCGCGCTGATACAGCGCATCGGCCATCATTCGCCAGTCGTCCGCGGCAATGTTCGGCGACGTTCGCATCGCGCGGGCTTCTGCCGCAAGCCTTCCGCGCTCACCTGCATCCTCGCTGGCGGCGATCGCCAGGCGCAGGCGATGAAACCGGAGCAGATCCGCGAGCGGCAGTTTTCTTTTGGCTGCCCGTTCGGCAAGGCGATGAAGATCCTCTGGCGACAGGTCTTCGATCGCGGCAAGAATCAGCGCGCGCGCGTTCGGACCGAGGTTCTCGCAATCCATCAGCGAGAAATATGCCTCCGCAGCTCGTTCAGAATATCCAAGCTCATGCCAGGCATGGGCCAGAAGCGTCCGGTGCCCGGGATGGGCGCAGCTGTAGTCCAGAGGATGTCTGGCTGCATTTTCGATGACGGCGAACCAGTCCGAATCCGCTTCCACGTCAGCTCGAATGCGGTTGATGCGCGCCACGGCGAGCCAGTGGATCAGCTCCGCGGGTGGCTGGATATGCCTTTTCTTTAGCTGATCCAGCGCTTTCTGAAGTTCGGCCAGCCTGCCCTGCCGGTAGAGGCCCCACAGATACTGTTCGTTGGCCGTTTGGCGCTGGCCCGACCGGGTTCTGGCCTGCATCATCGGGCCGGGATCAAGCTCTTGATGCAACCCGCGGCTCTGCGTTTTCGATGTGCCGGCCCGATGGACTTCGCTAAACACCGGTGTCTGTGCAAGTCCACGATCCGGCGCGGACAAGGCGATGACCAGGCCGAGAACGGCCCAGGTTCTCACGGTTTGGCCTCGCTGGCTGCAAGCCGCGCGAGAAGAACCAGGCTCGTTTCATAGTAGTGGGGTTCGCTTGCCCAGTCGATGTTCGGCAGGGAGGCATGCTTTCCAAGAAGATTCAGGCACAGGGCATGGATGGCATGAGCGCCGATGGCCTGCTTGCCCAGTTCGACATGGCCATTGACGAGATTCAGGCGCTGTGGCCCGGAACCGTCCCAGCGAAACCGGGACCAGAATGCCGTGAAGCGGTCCAGATGGGAGATTTCCCCCGCCCAGGCGAGATACAGCGGTATGCGAATGGCGTCGAAGGAGAAAAGAGGTGGACTTCCGTACGGTTTGAGTTGTCCTTTTTGCAGCAGAACCCAGTCCGAGGGAAGCCCCCATGTTCCGAATCGTGCGCGGTCGATCAGCTCCAGTCCCGCCCGGTAGAGCTGTTGCCATTCGTGTTGATCAGGGAATTCGCGTATGAAGTCCCGGAATGCGGGGAAGATGTAATAGGACAGGTTCAGTCGAATGCCCTGGCGGGACTCGAAGCCATAGGCACCCGGAAGCAGATACCGCCCATTTCCTCGAATCAGAAAGGAACGGACCGAATCCAGAATCTTCGCGGCCTCATTGCGCAGCTCTGCATCATCCCAGCGGCGCGATGCCCGCAACAGCCCCCAGGCCACGAGGATGTCTCCATCGCTGGCATTGTTGTAGTCGCTGATGCTGCCGTCTTTCTGGCTCCAGTTCCATGCCAGCAGGCTGTCGCCCTGACGCTTCTGCAGATGCTGTTGCGTCCATTGCCAGATTGCATCGAAGCGCTTCCTGTCGCCACTGGCCTCGGCCAGAAGCATTCCGAATCCCTGAGCCTCGGAATGCGTGTTCCAGCTGTTGGCCGTGTCATGCACACGTCCATCATCGCCAATGAAGCGCTGCTGGTATTGCAGCCAGTCTTCCGTCGGCAACGGGTGCTGCATCGAACAGGAGGCCAGGGTGGATGCAATCATGCTCATCAGCAGCAGCCGGAAGCTCATGCTTCAGGGTGATTGCGCTTGCGATACATGGCGAGAAGCTTCCTGAGCAGCAGCAGGATTGCCAGGAAGATGACGCCAAGCACCAGCCCCAGAAGCAACGGACGGTCGGCAATGGCATAGGCAGCGCGCGACCAGAGGTTCAGCGAGCTGAGTTCATAGCCGTCGGCAAGCTGCAGCGCTAAAGGCCGGAACGTGGTGCTTTCGGGCGACCAGGTGAAGGTATCCCCTTTCAGCTGCCCCCAGATGTCATAGTCCACGAGGCTCCAGGCCGTCCGGTCCAGTTTCGAGGCATTGGCGGTCGTCAACAGCGTGACCGTCTGATCCGCATCGCCGAACTGGCTGAACAGGCTGACCCGGCCAAGTTCGAGGCTCTGCCGGATTGTGGTCAGGCGCACATTGGGCATGGGCTTGCCATGACCGAACAGGCGCTCGGCCACCTGAGCGAAGAATCCAGCGCGGCTTGCCTGGATGGCTGCCTCGCGCGTCTGCGGATAGCGGGCCAGACCGTCTTTACCGATGGCAAGCGGGGCTTTCTGCCACCAGGAGGAGGCGATATCGCCAAGTGCACCGATGACGATGATCTGCGACGCCTTGCCGGCTGTGTCCGTCTCGCTGAAGCTCAGGTCGATCGGTGCCCCCTTGATTTGAGCAAGTTTGGCTTCAAGTGTCCAGGCCGCCGCCAGTGCTTCGGGTGTGTCCGAGGCCAGCAGCAGCGCAGCTTTGTCCTCAGGCTGGGTGGCGTTGTAGGCAAAGGGGAAGCCTGTTCTTGCCAGCAGCTCAAGGTCGGGCATGCGCACGAAATGATCGATGGCGGGCATGGTCAGATGTGAGTCCCCAAAGAGGGTCAGCAGCAGGTTGTCGGTAAACACGGCCTTGCAGTCGCCCGTCTGCGCCGGATTCATGCGTGCGACGAATTTGATCTGGTTCGGGCCTGGCATGAGCAGGGAAAGCGGCAGCGAGACCTCGTAGTTTTCGAACGATTCGCCTTTTGGATTGTCAAGCGGGATGGCCTTGGCGAAATTGCCATTCAGGTAGACATCCAGTGTCGAGTCATTCCGGATGCCGGCACCATAGCCGAGATGCAGTCCAAGCCGGATGTTCAGAGGTGCGCGGCTGAAGGCATCCGGAGCGACCCAGAACTCGAGCTTCCTGCTGTTGCGCAGCCCCTGCATTTCCTGGGTTGGGAACCCCAGCGCATCGAACCGGTAGCTGGCCTTGTCGCGGAGGATTCTGCTGCCGCCCGTGGCATCCGTGCCCGGGTGTATGGCGGTGGCCTGCATGTCGGTGTACACATGATTCATCGCCGCGAAGGCCCTGGCGGCATGCTTCAGCGCCTTTGTATCTTTGCCGGAAATAATGACAAGAAAACGCTTCGGATTGTCTGGCCTCGGCATGATGCGGATGTCCGATTCGCCGGCTGGTTTCCAGGGCGTGCCCGCCAGATCGTCATTGTAGCCAAAGAGAATCGCATCCATGTCCGCATTGGGAAGGCTTGTGCCTTGCATGCGGGCAAAGGAGACATGTACCGGCAGGAACCTGGCCTTCAGTCCAATGGCCTGGGCCATGATGCCTCCAATCTCTCTTTCCGCTGCGCCCATGGTTGTTGCAGCCGGAACCAGCATGGCGATGTTGTAGCGTTTCCAGATCTTCGGGTCGATCAGCTCCGGAAGCTTTCTCAGAGAGGCCTCGACGGGGACTTCTTCATAATCAAGGCTCAGGAATGAGGCGTCGGCTCTGACGTTCGTCCACAGTTCCGGGCTCCAGCCATCCTCGCACTGCATCGTGTAGTGCTGGGCGGCTGAGAGCTGCAGTTCATTGTAGCCGGGCTTGAGCAGCCGGCCTTCGATTTCGATGTCCATCTGTCCGGAATTCTCCGCGGCCAGCAGCCTGGCCGCGCCGATCACATGGCCGTTCAGACGCACGGAAATCTGCGATCGCGGTTCGATCAGGGAAGGCGAGTTCAGGTATTCGAGGTGCAGCTGCGCATGGCGGATCTTCACCCGGTGGCTGACCGGGATGACGAAACGGTAGCTGCTGTCGTCGCCCTTCAGCCAGATGTCCTTCTGGCCCGAAAGCGATTTCAGGGAGCGGAAGTGCTGGATGAACTGGCCCGAGGATTTCGGCTGGTCGGAGATGGTTCCAGTATGATCCACTCCAATGGTGTCGGCGGAGGCCGATGCTGCATGGACGCCGAACAGCACCGCGAGGATCAGGCCTGCTGACGCGAAAAGGAATCCGGCTGTTTTTCCGGGTCTCATCGATCACCTCCCTGCACGTTGCGCTCGTAGGGCGCGGAAACCTGGGTTCTGAAGCAGCGCACTTTGGGATCGGCAACGTTTGCCGGCCAGATACAGCTATCTCCCCGCATGGCACCCCACAGGTCAAAGCCGGTCATGGTCCACGCAACCTGTTCCGGGCTGCTTGATGCGACCGGAGCAAACAGCGTGATCCACTTCTGCTGGTGTCGGAACTGGCTGAGCAGGTGTCTGTGGCGATCCATCATCAGGCGCAGCTGCTGGTTCTGATTCTCCATGATTGGAGGCAGCTCCGCGCCCAGCAGATCCGGAAGCCTGTCGCGGGATGCAAGGAGAAGAACATTTCCGGCCCCGGAGGATTTGAGATCATCCATGACACTGAACTGCACGGGAAAGCGCCGGCTCTGAGCTATGCGGGCTGTCAGGCTCCAGGCCGCGGCCAGCCAGTCCGAATCCATCGAAGCGATGAGCATCGAGGCCTGAGGCAGGCGGTCGTCACCCCCGGCCTGGCCGAACGGATACCCGGCACGGACCAGCGCCTGCAGGTCCGGCATGCGGATGACCCTGTCTTCGCGTCCGATGGGAAGATATACATCGGAGTCCTCATAGATTGTCAGGCGCAGCTGTTCGGTCCGGATCATTGTGCAGTTGCCGCTGATCGCCGGCGTCAGGGCGGCCTCGAAGCGGATGAGGTTCTCGCCGGGCAGCAGCGCATGAGGCGGGATCTTGATCTTGTAGTGACGGTAGTGCTGCCCTTCGGGATGATGGAGGAAGACGGCCTGCACGAAATGATCGTTGACGAGCACGTTCAGCGAGGAATCTTCCCGGACTCCGGCACCATAGCTCATGTGAATATCCAGTTCGATATCCGCATGCGGGGGAGCCAGCTGCTCGGGGAAGAGCCATATCCTGAGTTGTTTGCTGCCGTTCATGCCCTGCATGCTCCATGTCGAGAAATCGAGGGAGGAGAAGGAATGAATGATTCGGGTGGCCTCGCGTGAATTCGCATGCCTTGACTGGGGAAGCGAAGCAAGCCGTGCAAGATCCCGGGCCGCCCGCATCAGCGCCTTGCCATCACGGCCGGCGACGATCATCAGAAAACGGGTGCGGTCGCCATCCATGCGTTCGATGGCTACCGCATGATCCCTTTGCCGGTCGATGGCGCCGTCTCCCAGCAGGGGTTCAAGCTCGTCGTAGGTGCCGAACAGAATGGCGTCCATGCCCCGCTGGCGGATGACGAGATGGGGGTGGCGGTAGGGACGGCGGGTTTTTGGAGCCTGGTCCGACCGGATGGCAAGCTCATGATGAATGCGAACCGGAAGAAAGCGGGTTTGCAGCGCCACGGCCTGGGCGATCATGGAACCCGCCTCGACGTGCAGGCGATCCGGCGTGGAATCTCCCGCGGTCAGCAACTGAATATCGTAATGATCCCAGACATGCGCATCCATCAGTTCGCCCAGCCGGTCCAGGGCCGGTTCGATGCGGCTGTTGCGGTAGCTGAACCGGATTCTGGACAGGCTGGCGTCAACCTGGGTCCACAGCTCCGGAGCGCCCGGGGATTCGCAGCCCGTATCCAGATAATGCTGACTGGCCCGGAAGCTCAGCGTGTTATAGCCGGGCTTGAAGAAACGCACCGGGATTCGGGCTTTCAGGGTGCCGATGGGTTCGCGGCCGCTCAGTCGGGCCACGCCGATCTGGTGGCCATTGAGTTCGAGGCTGAGCTGGGAGCGGTGCGTCAGGAGCGCAGGTGAGTTGCTGAAATGGATTTCGAGATCGGCCTTCTGGAGCTTCACCCGCCCGCTGAGAGGAATGCTCACGGAGGCTTCCGCGGTATCGCCGCGCAGATTGATGGTTTCCGAACCGATCAGCTCTTTAAGCGCTATGACCGGTGTGAGAAATTCGGATGGCGGCGCAGCTTCTGCAGGTGGAAGAGCTCCGGCAGAAAGTGCAATAAGCATGAACAACAGATGAGCGATGCGGCCTCGGTGCATGACGATCCTCCCATGATGCTGTGACAATCAGCCGGGAGAATGCCAGCAAGAAACAAGCCAAGAAGAATCCATTTTATATTTCGGTAAGATATGCTGTAAACGCCAGTATGTATTTCTTGGTCGTTTAGTGCCCAAGGGTATTCAGTTCCGGATGGCCCTTCCGACCCTGTTTCCCTGTAGTCAGGGAAGCTTACTGGATGGCTTCGAGCATGCCCTTCAGATCCGACTGATCGAACTTGAAGCGGGCGCGCAGGAACGGACCCTGGCGGGTGTATTCGGCGCCGGCGAAGTCCTTGTCGTAGAAGCCGACGAAGTTGTAGCCGAGGCTGACCCACAGGTTGTCTGTCAGGCGATGGCCGATGGCCAGCCCGGCGCTCGGTGTGAACTGGCCTCCATGCCAGGTATGCAGCATGCCGCCCTGCAGCGTTACATCCCAGGTCTCGGTGAGGTCGTAGGTGGCCTGAAGGCCGATCAGATCGGTGAAGCCGGAGTAGGCGCTGCCGTCGATCTGTTCGCGCGCCCACTTGGCGCCATAGTTGAAGCCCAGCTGGAAGGCCGGGGAAGGCTGCCAGTTGCCGGCCAGGTTGTTGATATAACGCCAGCTGGTCAGGCTGCTGGCAGCGCTCAGTTGCCTGTCATAGGCCAGCTCGAAGCGGTCCAGCAGCATCAGGCCGTCGTAGTCCGGCCGCCAGGCCAGCGCCAGCGAACCAGCGCCCTGGTCAGTGATTTCGCCGCTGGTCAGTTTGCTGGCATTCCACTGCAGGTTGAAGGCCGTCATCATCCACTCGCGCAGTTCGCCCTGGATGCCGGTGCTGATGTTCCACTTCCGCTCCGTGGCCGCGGTGCGATATTCGGCGCGGTTGTTCCAGACCCAGCCTTCCGGATTGTAGGTCAGGCCCAGCGAGTAGGCCGTGAAGTCATTGTCCGTGCCGGTGCCGGTCGTGCCCGAGGCCAGCGGCGTGTTCGGGTTCAGCGAGCTCGCACCCGGATGGCGCAGTGTCTTCGTGCGATCGAAGCCGGCCTGCAGGCTGATCGTGTCCGTGGCCTGCCACTGCTGCTGCAGACCGATATTGGCAAAGCTGCGCGGTCCGCTCTCGCCCAGCTGCTGCTCGTAGCTGGTCGAAAGCTGCGCGCCGCTCCAGGGCTGAGTCCTCATGCCCAGGCGCGTGGTCTCGGAATTCTGGCGGGAGCCGCTGGTCCATTCGTGCGTGGCCGACAGCGTCGTGGAGTTCGTCAGCTGATAGTCGGCGCCGACGCTGGTGCGCGTCGGGAAGTCGACGCTGTTGTTGCCCTTGC
>CAZDLB010000055.1:0-11954 GCA_964505995.1 uncultured Zetaproteobacteria bacterium | reverse complement strand
ATCCCGGAACTGCTACGGCGAATCGGTGCGATGGCTGCCGAACCACCGGTCCGGCAGGCTCAGAAGCCCTTCGATCAGCCCCGGCCCGGCCAGGCCGGCCTCCTCCGGGCTGACCGGTTCGACCTTGGCATGGGCCAGCGGCCCGTGCATGTGGTAGACCTTGCGGTAGAAGCTGTGCGCCCTGCCGCCGAGCAGATCGCGCAACAGCGGAATCCGGGCGAGGATCGCATCCAGATTCTGCAGCGGGCGGGCGATCAGGTACAGGTCAACCGTTGCATCCTCGATATCCATGCTGCCATGGCCGGCCAGATCGAAGGCCGTGGAGCGCATGGCCAGATTGTGCATGCTGATGATCTGATTGCTCATGATGGCTTCCAGCTGCAGGCGGTCGAACAGGATGCCCTCGCCGGTCAGATCCTTACGCTTTCCGACCAGCAGTTTCGGCAGATCGGCCAGGCTCAGGGCTGAAAGCAGCGTGGTCAGGGTGCCGCCCTCGAGAATGCGTCCCTGATCTACGCGCAGTCGCAGGCGACCGTCCAGCCCCTGCCACCAGGGCTGTTCCCGGAGCACAACACCCTGACCGGAAAACAGGATATGTCCCTGTCCCGAACGGAATTTCTCGGAAAGGCCGGCACGCTGCATCAGATGGCCGAAATCGCCCGAGATCGAAGCAAAGCCCTTCCAGCGCATGCCGCCCCCTTCCTCCGGCAGCAGGCGTGCGGACATCTGCAGCTGCTGCTTCTCGACCTCGGCTTGCAGGCGCCTGAGGTCGATGCTGCCATTGCCGAGCAGGGCGAACATGGCATTGACATCGAGGATGTCCAGCCGCGACGTATGCACCTGACTGGCCTCGAAGATACCGGTGCTGCCGCTTCGTGACGCCAGCTGGAGATGGACGCCGCTCATGCGGGCATCGTCCCAGTCGAAATGCCGGATGCGCGCGCGCAGCGCCCAGGGCTTGGTTTGATCCGGGTGCACATGCTCCAGCGTCTGCGGCAGCGCCTGACGATTCAGGTAGTCGGCCTGCACGTCCATCTCCCACGGGGCCTCGCCGAACGGGGCACGGATGTCCAGGCTGCCGTCAAAGGACGCTGTGTGGATGCGCTCAAATGTCAGCCTCAGGCCGGTCCGGTCGATCCTGGCCTGTCCGGAGGCCTCAAGCGCCTTGCCGGCGGTCCGGATGCGGCTCAGACTGAGGATGTTGCCCGAATCGCGTTCGATCAGCTCTCCCTGATAGCTCAGCGAGAAAGGCTCGCCGATGGCCTTGCTCGAACCGAGCAGGTGATCCCAGCGGCTGCGGGTCAGATCGAGCCGGCCCGACCACCGCTGATCAAGCTTCAGGGAGACGGAAAACATTCCCGACGGATGCGACAGCGGCAGCTGGAAGTGGGCCGCCATCTTCGCGAGGTCGGCCTCGCCCTGGGCCTGAAGGCTGCGAAAGCGCCAGCGCCCATCCGCATCCGCAGACGCGCGCAGCGAGAGTGTGCCCTGCATGCGTTCACCCGCGATCTGCAGCTCGCGGGCCGTAATGCCCTGCTGATGATCCCACAGCAGCTCGCCGGCGCGCAGGCGCATCGGTATGCCGGCCACGACGAGCTCCCACGCATCCATCGGCTGCAGCTGTGCGGTGGCCTTGCGGGGTTCGGACTCGCTGACGCGCCAGTGGATGCTGTAGCTGGCATCGGTCATGGACCTGCGCCATTGCCAGTCCCGGGTCAGCGGCGGCCCGCGCCAGGCCAGCAGGCGGTCGAGCTCGATCTGGCCATGGCCGCGGATCTGCAATTCGAGGCTGTCCCACGGGATGGTCAGCGTGCCGGAACTGCGGCCCAGGTCATGGGGCAGCAGGGACTCGTCGATGCGCGCGCGCAGCGATGATTCATCGATCTCCACATGGCCGTCGATCTGCCGCAGTCGGTCCGGCCCGGTTCCAAGAGCGATGTCGGCGCCACTGACATCGGCTGCAACCCGGAATGCGACGCCCTGCATGCCGTTGTGGAAGGGCAGGCCTTCAAACGGCCTGGCCCAGGGGATATCCATGCTGGCGCGGATGTTGCGGGCCGTCCCTTCGTGCATCGAGGCCAGCCACTGATGCCAGGCCGCGCCCCCGAGAGGCCGCAGCGCCGACCAGATGCGCGTCAGATGCAGGCGAGCGCTTTCGGCCTCCAGATGCAGCTGCCCTTCCTGCCAGCCGCCCGAGCCGTCGATGCGATCCTCGCCGGCCTGCCAGCGGATCTCGGAAACATGCAGCCGTTGCAGCTGCAGCGGCGCAAAGCCCTGAAACGCGGCCTGGGCCTCCACCGAGATCATCTGGAAGGGCAGGGAGTGGATCGTGCCAGGCATCAGGACGGCCTCCTGCTCCGAGCGCAGGGATGCCTGAATCTTCCATTCGCGAGGCTCGAGGCGATGCAGCCTCAGCTGCAGTTCCGGCCTGCCGCTGCTCTGCCTGCGCACGGGCTCGGGAAGCCAGTCGCCATGCCGGCATTGCAGGGAAAGGGAGTGAGGCAGTCCGTCTTCATCCAGGCGCGCCTGCAGCTGCAACATGGGCGTCTGCACGCGCAGATGCCGATGCGCCCCATCCATCCGCAGCTGCATCGAGCTGAAATGCCCGGCCAGTCCGTCGTAGCGCCAGTCCAGATCCACGTCCTCGAGCGCCAGCTGGTCGCCGGGCATGTGCAGTGCCGCGGCCTCCCGGGAGCCGGCTGAAGCCAGTTGCAGGGACAGATGCCCGCCCTGCAGGCGCATGCGATCGGGGGCCAGGCTGCCGCGCAGCAGCGACAGCATCGGGATGCGAACAGCGATGCTGCCATCGCGATAGCTCAGTCGTTCATCCCGCGTGGCAAAATCCAGATGCTCCGATCTCAGCCACAGGAAACCGGCCCAGTACCAGGAGAGTTCGCCCAGGTGCAGCCGTTTGAGTTCCAGCTGCTGTTTCAGGTAGCCCTCGATCTGCGGCCGCAGCGCATCCAGCGGCGGTGCCTGCGCCCACAATGCGGCGGCAAGCAGGGAAAGCCCGAGCAGGCTCAGAAGCAAGACGCGCCGGCAGGAAGCCAGCGCGCGCAGTAGGCCCGAACCCGATGGGGTGCTCATCCGGCCTTTACGCGCCGGAAAGGTCCTTGGCCCGGAGCTTGGCGACCTTGTCCTCGAGCGATTTCAGAAGCCCGTCATAGCCGCTGCTCTCCAGCGTCGCCTTGAAATCCTGATGGAAGGTGCGGATCATGCTCGTGCCCTCGACGCGGATGTCATAGACCTGCCAGCCGCTCGGCGTCTGATGCAGGCGGTATTCGATCGGGATTTCCTTGCTCGCATCGATGACCTCGGACTTGACCCGGGCCTTGTTCTTCTTCAGCTCGGCATCATGGAAGACGACCTTCTGGCCGTGGTATTCGTTCAGCCGGTTGCCATAGGAGCGCTCGAGAAGCTCGCGGAAGACCTCGGTGAAATGCACCTTCTCGGCTTCGGACAGTTTTTTCCATGGCCTGCCAAGGCTGCGCTTGGCCATCGCGCGGTAATCGAAGTGTCCTTCGACGACCTCGCGGATGCGGTCGCGATCGGCTTCGGTCAGCTTCCCCTGGGCGGGGCGCTGCTCCAGCACCTGGATGATGTTGTTGACCGTGGATTCGATGACCTCGCGCGGCCCCGGCTCGCCGGCCTGGGCGGAGCCGATGCCCAGCAGTGCCATCATCATCGTGAAAACAAGGGGTTTCATCTTCATCGTCATTCTCCTTGATCGGAATACCCTGATTCTCCGGAACCGACGCCCGACGGGTAAGCGCAATGATTACTCCTTCGCGTTGAATATGTACTTGCTGATCAGATCCTCGATGTTGATCGCCGATTCCGTTTCCTCGATCTCATCGCCTGGCTCGAGCATCGTCTCCTCCATGCCCTGGGAGATGCGGATGTAGCGATCGCCGATGATGCCCTTCGTGCGCACCGAGGCGAAGGCATCCTCGGTGATGCCGACACCGTCGTTGATGCGCAGGGTCAGTTTGGCCTTCTCATTGTCGAGCAGTTCCACGGCCTCGACCCGGCCGATGACCACGCCGGCCAGCATCACGTCGCTGCCCTTGCGTACGCCGCCGACATCGTCGAACGTGGCCGTCAGTGTATAGCCCGAGGCCGCAAGGCCGCCGACCTGGCCGATCTTGATGGCCGTCCAGCCGATCGCCAGCAGGCCTAGGAAGACGAAGATGCCGACCGTGATCTCAATGCGCTTGTAGGATTGCATGCTCCACTCCAGGTAAGAATTTCATCAGAGGAAAAACGACGTCAGGATATAGTCCATGATCAGCACGCCGACCGAGGCGATGACCACGGCCTGGGTCGTGGCCCGGGCCACGCCCTCGGTGGTCGGTTCGGCACGATAGCCCATGTAGGTGCAGATCATGCCGATCATGAAGCCGAAGACGATGGACTTGGTCCAGCCGCCATGGATGTCGTGCATCGTCACCTTGGCGACCATCTCGGCGACATAGGCGCCGGGATTCACATGCAGCATCTCCACGCCGATCAGATAGCCGGCGCCGATGCCGATGACATCGAAGATCGCGACGAGCAGCGGCAGGGCCAATGTCGTGGCGACGATGCGCGGCAGCAGGATGCGCTGCTTCGGGTTGACCGCCATCATCTCCAGCGCATCGGTCTGCTCGGTGACGCGCATGATGCCGATCTCGGCCGTGATCGAGGAGCCGGCCCGGCCGATGACCATGAAGGCGCCGAGCACGGGCCCAAGCTCGCGGATGATGGACAGCGCGACGCCGGCGCCCAGCAGCGATTCCGAGCCGAACTTCGACAGCGTGTAATAGCCCTGCAGGGCCAGCACCATGCCGGTGAAGGCGCCGGTGATGGCGATGATGATCAGCGAGCCGACGCCCAGCGCATACAGCTGCAGCACGAAATGCCTTCCCTGCCAGGGTGGTGCGGCGATCAGGCCGACCGCATGCGCGGTCAGCCGGCTGGCATCGCCCATCTGCTCCAGGCCCCGCAGGGCCAGGCGGCCGAGCCGTCCGAAAAAGCGCGGCAGCAGCGACTGCGAATTCATGCTTGAAGCCTCACCGTGCCGGGCCTGTGAGTCAGATCGTCGATGTAGGAGGTTTTGCTTCGCGAGAACGGGATCGGGCCGTCCGGCCGCCCCTCGAGAAACTGCTGCACGCGCTCATCCCCGCTGTTGCGGATATCATCGGCCGTGCCCTCGGCGATGATGTGCCCCTGCCAGAGAAGGATCACATGATCGGCAATCGACAGGCCTGCATGCACGTCATGGGTGACGACGAGTGAGGTCATGTGGCTCTTTTTCGTCGTGTCCTTGATCAGCGTCGTGATGACGCCGGCCGAGATCGGATCGAGCCCCGAAGTCGGCTCGTCGAAGAATACGACCTTCGGATCCATGGCCATGGCCCGCGCAAAGGCCACGCGCTTGGCCATGCCGCCGGAAAGCTCGGAGGGCATCAGCTCCTCGAAGCCGCGCAGGCCGACCTGCTCGAGCTTCATCGTGACGATGGTGCGGATGACCTCCTCGTCGAGATCGGTGTGCTCATGCAGCGGGAAGGCGACATTGTCGTAGACATTGAGGGAGTTCAGCAGCGCCGAGTACTGGAACAGCATGCCCATCTCCTCGCGCAGTTCGTACAGGCGCTTCTCCGGGATGGCGGCGATGTCCTCATCGCGAAACCAGACATGGCCCGTGGTTGGCTTCTCCAGTCCGGAAAGCAGGCGCAACAGCGTCGTCTTGCCCGATCCGGAACCGCCCATGATGGCGGTGATGGCACGCTCGCGGATATGGATGTCCGTCGGCGCCAGCGCCAGCATGTCGCCATATCGCTTGCTCAGGTTTTCCCCGCGAATCATGGCCCAAGGGTAGCATGTGGGCGGGCCAATGCACGCGCAAAGGATGGCCTTGCGTGTAAAGGCGCGCTACATTTCAGCCAAACTTCGGCAGAGGTGAACGATGAACTTCGCGGATCGAGACGGCCTGATCTGGTTTGACGGACAAATGGTGGACTGGCGGGAGGCCAGGGTACATGTGCTGACGCATACGCTGCATTACGGCATGGGCGTCTTCGAGGGCGTGCGCGCCTACGATGCCGAGGGCGGCACGGCGATCTTCCGGCTGCAGGCGCATACCGATCGCCTGTTCCGTTCGGCGCATATCATGAGCATGCCGATGCCGTATTCGAAGGACGAGATCAATGAGGCGCAGCGGGCGGCGGTGCGCGAAAACGGTCTGAAATCTGCCTACATCCGGCCGATGGTGTTCTATGGCTCGGAAGGTATGGGGCTGCGCGCCGACAATCTGAAGACGCATGTCATCGTGGCCGCGTGGAACTGGGGCGCGTATCTCGGCGATGACGGCATCAACCGCGGTATCCGCATCCGCACGACGAGCTATACCCGGCACCATGTGAACATCGCGATGTGCAAGGCCAAGGCCAATGGCCAGTACATCAATTCCATGCTGGGGCTGGCCGAGGTGCAGCGCGACGGCTATGACGAGGCGCTGTTTCTGGATGTGGACGGCTTCGTGGCCGAGGGCAGCGGCGAGAACATTTTCATCGTTCGCGATGGCGTCATCTATACCCCGGACCTGACCAGCGCGCTCGACGGCATCACGCGTGCGACGGTGATGCAGCTGGCCGAGGAGGAGGGCTTCAAGGTGGTCGTCAAGCGCATTACGCGCGACGAGGTCTATGTGGCCGACGAGGCCTTCTTCACCGGCACCGCGGCCGAGGTGACGCCGATCCGCGAGGTGGACGGGCGCACGATCGGCCGTGGTTCGCGCGGTCCGATCACCGAGCTGCTGCAGTCGAAGTATTTCGATGTTGTGCACGGACGCAGCCCGGCTCATCGCGACTGGCTGACCGCGGTCTAGCCTCCGCTATTTCAGGGCTTCGCGGAACTCATCCAGGAAGCTGCGCGCGACATCGCGCATGCCCCGCCCCTGATCCTTCGGGGCATCGGCATCGGGCGTGCCCGCGGAACGCGGGCGGATGATCAGGGTCTCGCCGTCGGTGCTGATCTCCAGCTCCGTGTCGCGGTCGATGTTCAGCAGCTTGAGGATGGGCCTGTCGATAATCAGGCCCAGGCTGTTGCCAATCGGGGTCAGCTTCTTGATCATGGCGCACCTCCGTTATAACGCAGTGTAAACCCGATGCGCCGCCTGTCCAGGCCCGGGGCTCAGCGCCCGTCCCGCTCCACGCCTTCGGAGGCGGGCAAAAAGCGCGCCAGATACAGGCTCTGCAGCAGCACGAAGGCCAGCGTCAGCCCCATCAGTCCAAAGAGCTTGAAGTTCACCCAGGTCTCGGTATCGAAGCTGAAGGCCACATAGAGATTGAGGATGCCAAGCGCGATGAAGAATACACCCCAGGCCGCGTTCAGGCGGGACCAGGCGTGAGTCGGCAGCTCGATCCTGCCGCCAAGCATGCGCTGGATCATCGTCATGCGGCCGATGACATGCGAGCCGAGAAAGACGAGCCCGAACAGCCAGTTGATGACCGTCGGCTTCCATTTGATGAACTGCTCATCGTGCAGCATCAGCGTGGCGCCGCCGAAGATCAGCACCAGCATGAAGGTGATGATCTGGGTTCTGTCGAAGGCTCCGCGCCAGAGCCGCTGCGCCACCATCTGGACGGCGCAGGCCGCAATCAGTACGCCGGTCGCGACATAGATGTCCGACAGCTTGTAGGCGAGAAAGAACAGCAGAACCGGAAAGAAATCGAACAGCATCTTCATCGATCCGCATGCGAGCAGAAAGCGCGTGCCTTGGCAAATGTCGGTGCATTCCTGCTCCGCCTTGCATCGGCCATGAAATGGCAGAGAATCCACCGTATGCGCAAGTCCTTGCCTTTCCTGCTGATGCTGGCCTGGCTTCTGGCCGGGTGTTCGGCGCGGACCAGCGAACAGATCTATACCGATCTGTGGAAGACCTGGGAGGCGATGGATGAGCTGCTGCAGGAGGATTATCCGGGCGAGCCGCCGATCATCCTCGTGCATGGCTGGAACGGTGGCGAATTCACCTGGCCGTCTCCCGGCCAGCTGCAGGCGCTCGAGGACCGGCTCCATCGGGACATCTATCTGTTCACCTATCGGACGGGCATCGTGGCCAATCGCTATCCGCCGCTTGAGCTGCTGGAGGAAAAGCTCGATCGTTTCTTAAGTGCCTATCCCACGGTGGATATCGTCGCCCACAGCATGGGCGGGCTGCTGCTGCGCCAGTATCTGAGCCATCATCCCGAGAACCCGGTCCGCCGGGTCGTATTCCTCTCGACCCCCCATTTCGGCACGAATGCCGCGCAAATCCTGTCCGGCCTGGCCAGCATCAGCGCCGAGGGCAATATCCAGGCCTCCGAGATCCGGCCCGGCAGCGATTTTCTGTGGCAGCTGAACAATCTCGAAGGCGCGGAACTTGAGGGCATCGAGGTACTCAACGTCTATGTCGGCGAGGAGTCGCTGTTCGACAGCGACTTCGTTGTCGGCGCATCGTCCGCCTGGATTCCCTGGGGACACAATGTTCGAGTCACCGGCGATCACCATACGGGCAAGCGGCTTCCGGAATTCGATTTCGTGCTGTCCTTCCTGCAGGACGGCACGCTCCCCAAGGATTCGCCGGCGCCGAAGCGGCGGGATCTCTGGTTGCATTTCATCCCGAAGGCGGGCGATCTGCCGGAATCCTTTTCGGCCTCGGCGCTCAAGCGCATCGGTCCGAAGGGGGTGCCGGTCAAGGCCGGGCTATCCTTCTGCTGCGAGGAGCGCTCGGGACTCTATCCGATGGGGGGAAGGGTGGCCGTCGTCGAGGACCTGCAAGCCGGCGAACGGATCATCTATTACTCACGCGCCACAGGCGTTCGCATCGAGCTGAAGGCGGAGGATTATCTGCAATCTCCCTATCCGGTGCAGCTGAAGGAGATCATCCTGCAGCCTGAGGAATCGGCGGTCGAACCCGAAGAAGGACTTCCGGCGATCGCGCCCTAGGGCTCCGGGCGCTCCGGGATGCCGCGGCGGGCCAGTTCGTCGGCGCGTTCGTTTTCGGGATGTCCCGCATGGCCCTTGACCCATTCCCAGCGCACCTCATGTCCGGCCGCCAGCCGGTCCAGCTCCTGCCAGAGTTCACGGTTGGCGACCGGCTTTTTCGCCGCATTCTTCCAGCCGTTCCTCTTCCAGCCGTGGATCCATTCGGTCATGCCCTGCACGACATATTTCGAGTCCGAATGGATTGTGATGCGGCAGGGCCGTTTGAGCGCGCGCAGGGCCTCGATCGCGGCACGGAGTTCCATGCGCTGGTTCGTGGTCTCGGGCTCGCCGCCGAACAGCTCCTTCTCGTGGCGGCCCATGCGCAGCAGCACGCCCCAGCCGCCCGGCCCGGGATTGCCGGAGCAGGCGCCGTCGGTGAAGGCCTCGACCTCAGGCTTGTCACACATGGCTCGCATCATGCGCCATCAGGAGAAAGTCGCAAGCCGTTCGATGGAATTGACAAAACAGGATGCGGCAGCTAAACAGAATCAAGGGCCGGGTGTGCAACCGACGGAGGGCTCCATGAATCAGCCGATAAGGAACATTGCAGCAGTCCTGTCCATGCTGCTGATTATTCCCATGCATGCTGCAGCGCTGGAGGTTGACAGGGATGGTCGGGCTCTGATCCAGGAGGCGTCCGAGGCTTATGCACGGGACATGCAGGAGCGCCCCATCGTGGAGGATAAGGCGATCCTCGATTATGTGAATCAGGTGGCCGAAAGACTGGTCCTTGCCGGGCCAGGGCTGCCGGCCGGGGTCAGCTTGAAGGTCAGTGTGGTCGAATCCGATGTTCCGGAGCTTTATTCCTACGCCGATGGCCATGTCGTGATGTCCACGGCGATGCTTTATTCGGCGCGCAACGAGGCACAGCTCGCTGCGCTGCTGAGTCATGAGGTGGCACATGTGTCGGAGGGGCACTACATCGAGCTTTATCAGCAGATCAAGGCGGCCGAGCAAAAGAAGCGGAATATGGCCATCGTCGGGGCCGTGATCGGCGGCCTGATGGATGTGGCGGTGGATACGGCCGCCGAATACAGGGAGGTGGAAGAAGAGGAAAAGCTGCTCAACGGCGAGCAGACGTATGGCGAGACGATGAAGAAGATTGCCGTGATCGAGGGCGGCAAAAGTGCCTATTTCACGATGAAGGATGTTGCTGCCTCCGTGCCGCCCGAGGATGCGAACGGGCACAAGATGGATCCCCGGTTTCAGTTTGAGCCGTTGGCCGATGCACAGGGCATGCAATACCTGGCCAGGGCCGGTTACGATGTGGCCGAGGCGGCCGAGGCATGGGGCAATGTCGCGCGGCTGCGCAACCGGCAGCTTAAGGAACGTCAGGCGATGCTCGGGGACATGGGGCGCCAGCTTAGTCAGATGACGGCCATGTTCCAGAAACAGTCGGAGCAGATGATGCAGAAGACTGGGCTTGCCAGTGGCCTGGCGAAGACGATCAGCGTGGCTCCGCGGGGGCGGGCGGAGCTGATGCACAGCCTGCTCAACATGCAGGAGGTTCGCGAGGCGGCGCACGGCTCCGAGAAGGGGGAGGCGGCATTTCGGGATTTCCTGAGCCGCACGCTTCTGGCCAAGGCCAGGCTTGCCATGCAGGAAGAGCGCTATGAGGAAGCGGCGCGGCGTTATCAGGCCATCCATGACAGCGGTATCCGCTTGCCGGAGGTCAGTTATGGCCTGGCGCGAAGCAGGCTGGGGGATTTTGCCTTCGGAGCCAGCGAGGCGGACAAGCGCAGGTCTGAAAGCCTGTATCGGGAGGCCCTGGCCATGAACAGGAACTATGCGCCGGCCTGGAAGGGACTTGCCGAGCTTTATGAGGACTGGGAGCGCTATGAGGATGCGCTGGATGCCTATGGACACTATCGCAGGCTGGCGCCGAAGGCCGAGCGCAAACGCATTGATCGCAAGATGCGGGTTTTAAAGAGGAGGGCGGCACGATGAAGTGGCTGATCGTATTCATTCTCGGAGTGTTGTGGCTGGCCCCGGCTCCGCTCTTTGCGGCCGATTCCTGTCGCCTTGCTTATGGCTGGAAGCCGGGGCAGACATGGAAGGCCGAGGTCATGAATGTCTATGATTCCTCCGCGCAGGGCCGTGAAGCGAATCAGAAGAACCGAAGTCAGATCACCTACCGGATCAGCAAGGGTGATCGGGCCGGCTGGGTGCATGTGAAGGCCCGGATCCGCAACCGTCAGATGCAGGGCGGCATGGATATCTCCAGGGTTCTCTATGAGGCCGAGGTGCACTCCAGCGGCCAGTTGCGCAATGTGCATTATACCGGCTCATTGATGCCCGAGGAGCAGGCCCGGCAGATGCAGCAGATGCCGGAGCAGATGGAGGCAATGATGCGGAAATCATACGATATGACGGCGGAGATGATGAAACAGGCCGTGTTCTGGTTTCCGGAGCTGCCCGAGGATGAGTTGCTGATCGGGGATGAATTTGAAGTGGTCCGAAAATCCGGCGCATCGATGCCGGGGATGATGCAGATACAATCGGTAACGAAACAGATCTATGTGCTTGAGGATATCGATAACGGCCTGGCCTATTTCTCCGTCCGGGACAGGAGCGTGGTTCGCTACAAAGGCATGGGCTCGGGTACGACCCGGATCGGCGGCAAGTCCGATGCGGTGTTCGATCTGAAACAGGGCATGTGGGTGGAGATCAACAGCCGCAGCAAGGTTTCGGGCAATTATTCGATGGGCGGGGGTGGCTCGGACGGCTCCAGTGCCGGGGTTACCCTGACCAGGTATGTCATGGAGCTGCAGTAGGAGCGGGGCGCTCGTCTCCTGCGCTGGTCGAAGCCTTTTGGATCAGCGGTGCATCAGCCAGAACAGGATGGAAAGCAGCAGGCTGATCAGGATTGAAGTCGTGATCGGGAAATAGAAGCGGAAGTTCTCGCGCTCGATGGCGATGTCGCCGGGCAGGTGGAACAGCGGCAGGCG
>CAZDLB010000054.1:6165-12005 GCA_964505995.1 uncultured Zetaproteobacteria bacterium | reverse complement strand
AAGGGGATGATATCGGTGTCCGAGCGTTACGAAGCACAATCGATCGAACTGAAATGGCAGCAGCGGTGGGCCGAGGCCGGCGTGGACGCGGCCAGCGATGACCCGGCCGATACGCGGCCGACCTATTACTGCCTGGTGATGTTCCCGTATCCGTCCGGCAATCTGCATATGGGTCATGTGCGCAACTATTGCCTCGGCGATGCGGTGGCGCGCTACAAGCGCATGCGCGGCTTCAATGTGCTGCATCCGATCGGCTGGGATGCCTTCGGGCTGCCGGCCGAGAATGCCGCGATCAAGCATCATCGGCCGCCGGCCGAGTGGACCTATGCGAACATCGAGCAGATGCGCGGCCAGCTTAAGCGCCTGGGCCTGTCCTATGACTGGTCGCGCGAGATCGCGACCTGCCGGCCCGAGTATTACCGCTGGGAGCAGTGGATGTTCACGCGGCTGATGGACAAGGGATTGGCCTATCAGGCCGAGGCCGAGGTGAACTGGTGCGAGCCCTGCCATACGGTGCTGGCCAATGAGCAGGTCGTCGATGGCGCCTGCTGGCGCTGCGACACGCCGGTGGTGCGCCGCAATCTCAAACAGTGGTTCATCCGCATCACCGCCTATGCCGAGGAGCTGCTCGCCGATCTGGACAAGCTTTCCGGCTGGCCGGAACGCGTGGTCGAGATGCAGCGCAACTGGATCGGCCGCTCCACTGGGGCCGAGGTGCGTTTCGCGCTCGAAGATTCGGATGAAACGCTGGATATCTTCACGACGCGCCCGGATACGCTGATGGGCGTGACCTACATGGCCGTGGCGGCCGGGCATCCGCTGGCGCAGAAGGCCGCCGAAACCAACCCGGAGCTGGCGGCCTTTCTGGAGGAATGCGCGAAGGTTTCGACCAAGGAGGCCGATATCGCGCTGATGGAGAAGAAGGGCATGCCGCTGGGTGTGCATGCCGTGCATCCGGTCACGGGCGAGAGGATTCCGGTCTGGGTCGCGAACTTCGTGCTCATGGGCTACGGCACGGGCGCGGTGATGAGCGTGCCGGCGCATGACGAGCGCGATTACGATTTTGCGCGGAAATACGACCTGCCGATCCGCCAGGTGATCCGCCCGGTTAAGGGCGACTGGGATATCGGTCAGGGCGCCTTCACCGAGCCGGGCGTGCTGGTGAATTCCGGCGAGTTCGATGGTCTGAGCTCCGAAGAAGCCAGGGAGCGGATCACGCAATGGCTGGCGGCGCACGGCAAGGGCAGCGAGCGGGTGCAGTATCGGCTGCGCGACTGGCTGGTGTCGCGTCAGCGCTACTGGGGCGCGCCGATTCCGGTGATTCACTGCGAGCATTGCGGCGCGGTGCCGGTTCCCGATGCGCAGCTGCCCGTGAAGCTTCCCGAGGATCTGATGCCGACGGGCGGCGCCAGTCCGCTGCACGACTGCGAGGATTTCGTGCATGCCGACTGCCCCGCATGCGGCCGGCCGGCGAAACGCGAGCTCGACACCTTCGATACCTTCATGGAATCCTCGTGGTACATGAATCGCTACACCAGCCCGCGCAGTGACGCGGCGATGGTGGATCGCGAGGCGATGCGTCGCTGGGCGCCGGTGGATCAGTATATCGGCGGCGTCGAACATGCGGTGCTGCATCTTCTCTATGCCCGCTTCTATCACAAGCTGATGCGCGACGCCGGCCTGTTCAGCTCCGAGGAGGGGGGCGACGAGCCGTTCACCAACCTGCTGACGCAGGGCATGGTGCTCAAGGACGGCGCGAAGATGTCCAAGTCCAAGGGCAACACCGTGGATCCAAACGCGATCATCGAGCGTTATGGCGCCGATACGGCGCGTCTGTTCACGTTGTTTGCCGCGCCTCCCGAGAAGGATCTGGAATGGAACGATGCCGGGGTGGAAGGCGCCTATCGCTTCCTGGGCCGCGTGTGGCGACTGCTGAATCGTGGCATCGAAACGGATGTCAGCGGCGGCGACATCAGGGCGCTGCGGCGCACCATTCATGGCACGATCCAGCGGGTCACGCATGCCTTCGAGCATGGCTTTGCGTTCAATGTCGCGATTGCGGCGCTGATGGAGCTGGCCAATGCGCTGCAGTCCTTCGTCATCGCCGATGAGGCGGGCGAGGCCGCCTATCGCGAAGGTCTGACCGCGCTGGTGACGATGCTCGCCCCCTTCGTGCCGCATTTCGCCTGCGAGGCCGGGGAGCGGCTGGGTCTGGATACGATGGCGACGCTGGCCCCCTGGCCTGAGGTAGATGAATCCGCGTTGGCGAGCGACGAGATCACGCTGGTGGTGCAGGTGCAGGGCAAGAAGCGCGGCGAGATCACGCTGCCCAGGGATGCCGGTCAGGATGCCGCGCTGGCGGCCGCCCGGGCCGTTCCGGGCATCGCCAAATGGCTTGAGGGCATGCAGATCGTCAAGGTGATCCTCGTGCCCGGAAGGCTGCTGAATATCGTGGTGAAACCCCGGTGAGGCACATCGCCCTGGGGCTGGCCCTGCTGCTCGGCGCCTGCGGCTATCACCTGGTCGGCCACGGGGACGGGCAGGGGGCGATTCCGGCCTCGGTGAAGCTGCTGAACATCCAGGCGCATGGGGAAGGCATGAATCTGGCACTGGATCTGAAACAGGCGCTGGAAACGGAGCAGCGACGCGTGCGCATCAATGCGGCGGCAGGGGATGCGCAGCTTCAGCTTCAGGTGCAGCCGCCGCGATTCGCGCCTTCGGCCTACGATGCCAATGGCGTGGCCAGCCAGTACCGCATGAACTACAGCGGATCGCTGCGGCTGCTGCAGCAGGGGAAGGAGATCTGGCAGAGCGGGCCGATCCGCGAGCAGGGCGAGGTGTTTGTCAGTTCAAGTCCGGCCAGCATCGAGGCCGGCAAGCAGCAGCTTCTTCAGAGCCTCCGGCGGCAGTGGCTCCGCGATGCCGTCGGGCGGCTGCGCTCCGGATTCTGATGCGGCTTTCGCCGGACCGCCTGCTGCCGCCGCAACACGCGGTCTATTACCTTTATGGTGAGGATACGGATGGACTGCTCGAGGCGGCCGAGGCGCTGCTTGCGGCCGGTGATGAACAGGCGCTGCGGCTGCGCGTGGATATCCATGAGCTGGAGCGCATCGAGCGCGAAACGCGCAATCAGGGACTCTTTGGCAGCGTTTCGTGTCATGCGCTGATCCGCAACGCCCAGTCGGCCAGTCCGAAACAGGGAGAACATCTGCTGCGTCTGATCGACCGGCTGGGCGCGGGCCACCGGCTGATCATCTGCGCGCCCGGCATGGACTGGAAGAAGGCGCTGCACAGAAAGCTTCGGGACATGGATGGCGTCGCCAGCTGTGAATTCCGGGAGCCGGATGTTCAGGGTTTCGAGCGATGGCTTGCCGGTCTGGCCAGCGAAGCGGGCGTGCAGCTGAAACCGGACGTCTTGCCGTGGCTGGCCGAGCGGCTCTGCGGCATGCGTCTGGCATCCCGCCAGCTGATGCAGCGGCTGCAATGGTACGATGACGGCTGCGGGGAGACGCTCGGGATCGAGGTGGTCGGCGAACTGCTCGGCGAACGTGCACCGGAGGCGCTGGATGATCTGTGCCGTGCCGTGGCTTCACGTCGGCCGGAGGCCCTGCGACTGGTCCGGCGGCTGCTGCGCGATCAGCAGGTGGCCGAGGTGCAGCTGCTCTCGTGGCTGGGCACGCGCATCCAGCAACTGCTGCTCTACAGCTGGTTTGCCGCCAGGCGGGAGCGCAATGCATTGCAGGCGGCGCATGTGTTCGGCGATGCCCGCAAGCACGTGGCCTCCGAGGCCCGGCACTGGCGTGGGGCGGAGCTCGTGGATGCTCTTGAAAGGCTCGTGGAGGCGGAGAAACGCATCAAGGGCAGTTCGGTGGAGGACAAGGCCGTCGTTATCGAACGCCTGGTCGTGGATCTCGTGCGGCCGGGGGCGCTGGCCTGATGCCGGCATCCGCCTCGACAGGGAAGCATCCGGACTGGCTGGAGTTTGAGCGTAGGCATGTCTGGCATCCCTATGCCAGCATCGGCGCGCCGGTCTTCCCGGTTCGGCGGGCCGAAGGGGTCATGCTGGAGCTGGAGGACGGACGCAGGCTGATCGATGGCATGGCCTCGTGGTGGTGTGCCATCCATGGATACAACGTGCCCGAGCTGAACCGGGCGCTTCGTGAGCAGCTGGAGAGGATGGCGCATGTGATGTTCGGCGGGCTGACGCATGAACCCGCCGCCCGGCTGGCCGCGAAGCTGCTGGAGCTTGCGCCGGAAGGTCTGGAGCACGTCTTTCTGGCCGATTCGGGCTCGGTCTCGGTCGAGGTGGCCATCAAGATGGCGATGCAGTACTGGCAGGCGCAGGGGCGGCCGGAAAGAAACCGCCTTCTGACGATCCGTCACGGCTATCATGGCGATACCTTCGGCGCGATGTCGGTCTGCGATCCGGTCAGCGGCATGCATCACCTGTTTTCCGGGATGCTGCCGCAGCATCTGTTCGCCCGCGCGCCGGCCAATGTCACCGAGGGTGCCTGGGATGCGTCGCAGCTGGACGATTTCGCGGCAAAAATGGAAGCTCACCAAAGCGAGACCGCGGCTGTGATCCTTGAGCCGATCGTTCAGGGCGCAGGCGGCATGCGCGTCTATCATCCCGAGTTTCTGGCCGGCGTGCGCCGGCTCTGCGATGCGCATGGCGTTCTGCTCATTGTCGATGAGATCGCCACCGGCTTCGGTCGGACAGGCACGATGTTCGCCTGCGAGCAGGCGGGTGTTTCGCCCGACATCATGTGCGTGGGCAAGGCGCTGACCGGCGGCTACATGACGCTGGCGGCCGTGCTGTGCAGTCGGCGCGTGGCCGAGGGTGTGGAGGCTGGGGGGCATGTGCTGATGCACGGGCCGACGTTCATGGGCAATCCTCTGGCCTGCGCTGTCGCGCTGGCCAGCATCGAAAAGCTGCTTGCATACGACTGGCAGCGGAAGGTGAGGGCGATCGAGGCGCAGCTGGCCGCGGAGCTTGAGCCCTGCCGTGGGCTTGCGAATGTGGCCGATGTTCGTGTCAAGGGGGCAATCGGGGTGCTGGAGATGAAACAGCCGGTGGATGTCGTTGGCGTTCAGAAAAGGCTGATGGAGCAGGGGGTATGGCTGCGGCCATTTGGGCGCCTGATCTACACGATGCCGCCGTATGTCATTGCTCCCGAGGAGCTTGCGATCGTGACCTCGGCGATGCGGTGCGTGGCCGCCGCAGATCAGGGGTGCGCCTAGCCGGCTTCGGGCAGGAGCTGGCCTTCGCCGATGATCGGCCCGGGCCGATCCACGACGGTTTTCTCGCGAATCAGCGCCAGCAGATCGTCGTAGCGGACGGGCTTGGCCATGAAGCTGACGTTTTCCGGGAAATGTTCCGGCGGATGCCCGGAGACGAGGATGGCGGGCAGGTCCGGCCGCTGATAGCGCATGCTGCGAATCATCTCCAGCCCATCCATGCCCGGCATGTTGTAATCCGTAAGGACCAGGTCGAAGGATTCGGGCCTGGCCTGGAAGGCGGCCAGCGCCGCCACCGGCTCGCGAAAAAGATGAGTCGCAAATCCTCCCGATTTGAGTATCTCCGATACTACCGGGCCGAGAAACGGATCATCCTCGACGACCATGATTGCAGGTTGGTGGTGCATGGGCAGGCATGCTGATGGATCGCGGACGCAGATCTCGGTGCGAATTGTCACCGAGATCTGCTTTGCGAGGGGGCGTGTAAAGTTTCCGGGCAGCCCGGCGATAGATAACCCTGAATCCGGCATTTCGTCCGGTCAGGAGTTGTCCAATGAATCCATCGCGCCGCATCGCCGTTCGACGTCTTCTTCGGATCCATG
>CAZDLB010000054.1:0-6065 GCA_964505995.1 uncultured Zetaproteobacteria bacterium | reverse complement strand
GGCGTCTGGCCGCTGTCGCGCGCCTGGCTGATGGATGCCATCGATCTCGGCGGCGATGTGCTGTTTCTGGCCACCGAGGCCCAGCCGGGCAGGATCGTCGAGGGGCCGTTGCATGCCGTACGTCATGTCGGCGGCCAGTGGCAGGCCTCGACGCTGCTCTCATCGGCCAGCGTCGGCGATGCCCGCATCGTGATGCATGCCAGCGGCCTGGTTTCCGCGGTATGGAGCGAGCGCAGCGGGTCGGTCTGGCGCATCATGCTGGCCAACTCGTCCGATCAGGGGGCAACGTGGAGCGCCCCTGTGGAAGTGGTCGGCAATATCCAGGCGCCGCCGGCCCAGGAGTCCGCGGTGCTGCTTGCCGCCGCAGCCCTGCCGACGGGCGATCAGCTGGCGCTGGCCTTCACGGGCTGGGCTTCGCAGCCCCACAGCCAGATCTGGGCCAAGCAGGTGGATGCGGCCAGCGGTGCGGGCACGGGTCTGACGCTGTTGCCGGATGCCGGCGACATGGTCTATTCGCCGGGTATTGCGGTGCAGAGCGATGGCCGCTGGCAGGTGGTCTGGCAGCAGAAGCTCGGCATCGACATGGAGGTCTATCTGGCCGAACGGAGCCCCGCCGGACAGTGGAGCGGCGGGATCAATGTCTCCAGCGATCCGCTGCATCTGAATTACGATGCCCATGTTGCGGGCGCTCTGAGCCATGCAGTGAATGTGGCATTCACGACGACGGTGGTGCCGGGCGTGGCCGAGAATTATCAGATCGCGATGGGTGCTGCCTCGGACCCTGCGTTGGATTCCGACGGTGATGGCATGCCCGATGCGCAGGAGGCCGGGCAGGATATGGATGGCGACGGTGTGGATGATGCACTGTCGGCTGCCGTGGCCACCTGGTCGCATGCCGATGGCCGCTATGCCCTGATCCTTGATGGTGCCGGCGCGCTGGCGCGGGTGCAGGCGCTGGATACGCAGAGCGCCCATGTGGCCGACCCGGCCAGCTATCGCCGGCTGTCGGACATGATCTCCTTCCGGATTCAGGGGCTGATGGCCGGCGCTGAGGCCCGCGTGCATCTGGTGACCCCGCACCGGCTTCCGGCGGATGCGACCTGGATGAAATGGAACGCCGCCGGCCTCTGGGAGGATGTCGGCGTGCCGGTCAGCCTCGATGCGGCCGGCACCGGCCTGCATATCGTGCTGACCGATGGCGGCGTCGGTGACGAGGATGGCATGGCCAACGGCGTGATCGAGGATCCTGGCATGCTCGCGGCGCCGCAGTCCGGTCCCTCATCAGCACCGGCCCCTGCTGCGGGCGGGGGTGGCGGCGGATGCCTGCTGGGCATGACTGCACAGGCCTATCCGGGCATGCTGCTGTTGCTGGGGGTTCTGCTGGCGCTGATGCGCCTGGGCCGCGCTTCGGCGTGTCGCAGTCACTCCAGACCCTGATGCCGGTGACGAATTTCACCGCTCAAGCCAGCATTTCGCGATAGATTCGAGCGCAAACGGCTGCGCGAGGTTTCGACGGTGGACGAGTATTCACGGCATATGATTCCCAATCCGGCATTTTCGCCCGAGGATTTTCCCCGGGCCGTGCCGCTGGATATCCGCAGGGGGCAGCGGCTGTTTGAGGATGGCGATGCCTTCGACGGCTCGGCCTATCTGCTGACGCATGGCTTTGTCGATGTCCTGATTCGCGGCCTGGACGGCAGCGAGACGATGCTCTATCGCCTGAAGGAGACCGTGCTTGTCGGCGAACTGGGCTTTATCGAGGGCGAGAGGAGCTGTCGCAGCGCCACCGTCGTGGCGGCCACTCCCTGCCGGGTGCTGCGCATCCTGGCCAGCGACTGGCGGCATGCCTCGCAGCAGCCCGGTTTCGAGGCCAAGCTGTATCAGTCCATCTATCATCGCTTCCAGATGACGCATCGGGTGGTCCGGCGGCTGGGCCAGAGCAGGGTGATCCACCGGCTCGGGATCTATCTGATGAATCTGGAGGCCTGGGAGCAGAGTGCGGATGACATCCTCGAGGTGCGCCTGCCGACACATGCGACGCTGGCCAGCATGCTCACCTGCACGCGCGAACGCGTGACCCGGCTGCTGAAAACGCTTGTCGCGGCCGGTGCGCTGGAAAAGCTTCCGGGACAGGGGCGCTTTCGCATCCATCGCGCCCGCCTGATCGAGACGCTGAACATCGCAGAGTAAAATGGATCCCCATGCCGCGGCAGGGGACATGGCTACGATTCCGTCCTAGGCTTGGTGCATGATCATCACGACAGGCCTGCGCATCGAATCACCGGCCCTGCCCCCGGCGGCCGCTCCCGTTTCCAGCGGGTCCGCAGCGTCTTTTTCGGCGCCAGATATCCCGCCGTTTGACCCAGGCCGTAGCGGCCTTCGCCTCCATGTCTGAGAAGCAGCGCCGCAGGCCTTGGCGGGATCTTGCCGTGGCATCGGGGCTGATGCTGCTGGCGCTGCTCCTGTCCCTGTGGAACCCGCCATGGCTGAGGCATCTGGAGTCCACGGTGCTCGACTGGCATTTCCAGCTGCGCGGGCCGATTCAGCCCGCGATGCAGCCGGTGACGCTGGTCATGGTGGACGATGCGAGCCTGGCCCGGATCGGCCGCTGGCCCTGGCCGCGCGCCACGATCGCGGAGCTGATCGAGGCGCTGGACCGGCGATATCAGGCGCGGGTCATCGCGACCGATATCGTGTTCAGCGAGCCGGAGGATTCGGGTGCGGAGGCATTCCGGGGATGGCTGCAGAGGCTTGAGCTCTCCTTGCCCGCCGACTGGCAGCGGCATCTGCCGCTTGAGGATGGCGACCGGAGGCTGGAGGATGCCATGCGCGGGGCCCGGAGCCGCATCGTGCAGGGGTTCTATTTCTACAGCAGCCCCGACACGATCGGCTCTTCCCGTTCCCTGCTGGAGCGGGTCGCATCCAGCGAGCTGGATCAGGTTCTGGATCGCGCCGGCGGAAAGCTGAGGCTGATCCGGGGCTGGGGCGTCAATGCCAACATCCCGCAGCTGGCCCGGGCGACGCCGGATGCGGGATTTCTGAACTTCTTCCCCGATGTCGATGGCGCGTTGCGCTTTTCACCGTTGCTGGCCGAGGTGGATGGTGATGGGGTGCAGGTGTTCCTGCCGTCGCTGTCGCTGGCCTCCGTGCGGGCATGGCTGGGTCGGCCGCCGGTGCGGGCAGTGCTCAACGCCGACGGCATCGAGCTGCTTGTCGGCGGGCATCGCCTTGAGCTGACCGCGCAGGGCATGGCCTGGATCAACTATTACGGGCCGGCCGGCTCGATCCCGACGCTGTCGGCGGCGGATGTGCTGAGCGGCAGCGCCGATGCGAGCCTGCTGCGCGATCGGCTGGTCCTGCTCGGCGTGAGCGCGGCCGGCACGGAGGATATCCGGGCCACGCCGCTGGATCCGGTCATGCCGGGATCGGAGATTCAGGCGCAGCTGATCGACAACCTTCTGAACGACGATTTTCTGAAGCGTCCGGACGCGCTCTATCTCGTCGAGCTGGCCCTGATCCTGATCGTCGGGCTTCTCTACGGGCCGCTGTTCGGCCGTTTCGTCGAACGCACGAAGGGTGCGCTGACGCCCGTGTTTCTGCTGCTGGTCTTCATCGCTGCACATCTGCTGTTTCGCGAGGGCATCTGGATGCATATCGTCGTCCTCGAGCTGCAGCTGGCGCTGACGATGATGACACTCTTTGCGCTGCATTACGGGGCCGAGCTCGTGCATCGCCGCAGGCTGAAGCATGCCTTTGCGAGCTTCGTGGACCCGGCCGTGGTGGACGATGTGCTCGAGCATGAGGAGGAGATCGGGCTTACGGGCGTGGAGCGCGAGATCAGCGTCATGTTCGTCGATGTGGCAGGCTTTACGGCCCTTTCCGAGCGGCTGCATCCGCAGGAAGTCGTGCGCCACATCAACCGCTTCTTCGATGCGGCCGCACCGATCGTGTTTCGCCATGGCGGCTGCATCGACCGGCTGACCGGCGACGGCCTGATTGCGCTGTTCGGTGCGCCGATCGCCGCCGAGGATCACGCGCTGCGCGCCTGTCGCGCGGCGCTGGAGCTGGAAGAGGCGCTGGATCCGGTCCGGCCGGCGTTCGAGGCGCTGGATCACCCGCTGCATGTGCGCGTCGGCATCAACAGCGGCCGCATGGTCGTGGGTAACATGGGCTCCACACAGCGCTTGCAGTACACCTTCATGGGCGATGCCGGCAATACCGCGGCCCGGCTGGAATCGCTGAACAAGCAGTACGGCACGACGCGGATGATCGGCGAGGCCACCCATGCGCTGGTCCGGGACCGGATGTGCTGCCGGCTGCTGGATCGCGTGATCCTGGTCGGCAAGAAGGAGGCCGTGGCTGTCTATGAGCTGCTCGGGACGATCGAGGAGAAGGATCGCTGGCAGCCGTTGATCGAGGCCTATGGGCACGCGATGCGGCTGTATGTGAAGGGGGATTTCGAGGCTGCGGCCCAGGCCTTCGATAGCGCGTTCCGCGAATTTCATGATGCCCCGTCCCAGCGAATGTGGCAGCGTTGCATGGCGCTGAAACTGCGCGGCACGCCAGCGGACTGGCAGGGCGTATGGAAGGCGGAATCGAAATAGTCTTGCTTTCCAGCCCCCTGTGAAAACCATCACCGGCAGGAGGTCGGCGGCGATGCTAGAGGTTGCCCGGATGAGAGTCGCATTCCTGTTTCTGTTCGTATTGTTCGGCCAGGCGACGCCGTTGCTGGCCGCACCCGATGCCTGGGTCATTCAGATGCCGCAGCAGCCAGCGGACGTTTCGGACCAGTCCCCGGCCAAGGCTGCTGCGCCTGCCCCGAAGTCTGCGGCGCTTCAGGGCGATGCCCGGGTCATCAGCGATGCGCCGGCAGCGAATCCGGGCTTCGAGGCCGGTCATCCGATCGAGATGCCGGCTTTGGCAGCGGATCATGAAGCGGCGGAAGCCGCAGCGCCGGCATCGGATGCGTCGGCCGCTTATGTGGATGACGATCTGGCCCGCGCCTGGCTGGATTACCGGCTCTATGCCCGCGTCGAGGCGGCGATGCGCCGCCGTATCGCGAAGAATGCCTACGACGGCGCGGCCTGGCAGCTGCTCGCGCGTGCGCTTGAGGGGCAGGGAAGATCGGCCGAGGCGGCCGAGGCGCGCCGCCGGGCGCAGGCCTACGGGACCGGCGATCGGGGCTGGCATGTCGCGCTGCGGCTGGGGGCTTTGGTGGACAGCAATGTCGTCATCGCCCCGGATGCCGTGCATCTGCCGGCCCGGGATCAGGGCGATATCGGCGCGCGTGTCGCGCTGTCGGCCTTCGGGCAGGTGGACGATGCCGCATGGGGGCATCTCGACTGGCGACTGGGCTATGCCGACATGCTCTACCAGGATTTCAACCGCTATGCGCTGCGGCGATTGCAGGCGCAGCTGTCCCAGCATGCGGATCTCGGCGAGGATGGCGATGTCTACGTTGGCGGAAGCGGCGAGCAGGCGACGCTGGGCGGCTCAGGCTTCTTTGCCGGCTGGAACGCTCTGACCGGCCTCGGCGTGAAGATGGGCGAGCATCTCGGGCTCAGGATCGATGCCAGCTTTGGCCGGCGCAATTTCGCCTCCGGCTTTCAGGACTATTCGGCCTGGCGCTGGCAGGCGAAGACCGGGCTGGACTGGAAGCATCCGGGGGCTACGGCCGGGCTGTATGTTTCAGCGGGTTCGGAACAGACGCGGCTGGGGTTTGAGGCCTATCGCCTGCTCGGCGGCGGGGCGCTGGGTGCCTGGCGGCTTGCCCGCTTCGGCTCAATCGGCGAGATCTGGCTGCGCGGACGGGCCGGTATCGCTCAGCGCAGCTATCGGCAGGTGGATAGCCGTCCGTTCCTGATCCGGCCGATCCGCCGCAAGGATACCGAGACCCTGGTGCTGGGAGCCATTGAGCTCAGACGCGATGCGTCGCTGTGGGGAGCCAGCGCGTCCGAGCTCTGGCAGTGGCAGGCCGGCTGGCAGCGGAATGCGTCGAACATGGATGCGCTGGCCGTGTTCGATCCGGCGCAGTCCCGCAGCTGGAAGCGATGGTGGAGCGAGGT
>CAZDLB010000053.1:0-12232 GCA_964505995.1 uncultured Zetaproteobacteria bacterium | reverse complement strand
CCGCGAGGGCGGCCGTACCGTCGGCGCCGGCGTCGTTACCGAGATTACGAAGTAAATAAACGCTGAAAAGGCCGGGCGGCGGTTGCCAGTGGGGCGACCGCCGCTTTGGCGTCACTGGAGAATGGAACATGCGTGATTTGTTGGCTTTGGCATGCGAAGAGTGCAAGCGCAAGAATTATACGACGGACAAGAACAAGCGGACGACCACCGACAAGCTGGTGCTGAACAAGTACTGCAAGTTCTGCCGCAAGCACACGCCGCATAAAGAGACCAAGATTTAACTACTAGGCCAGTAGCTCAATTGGTAGAGCACCGGTCTCCAAAACCGGGGGTTGGGGGTTCGAGTCCCTCCTGGCCTGCCAGTTAAAGACGAGGATTGAACAGGAGCTGAACATGAGTCGCATCGCCGACATGCGGAAATTCTTTAGCGAAGTGAAGGTCGAGGCCAGGAAGGTGACCTGGCCGGATCGCCGTGAAACCCTGCAGGCCACGCTGATGGTGGTTGTCATGGTCGTCTTCATTGCGCTGTTTCTGTGGCTGACCGACTCGATTCTCAGCTGGCTTGTGCAGAAGGTGATCTGATGGCGAAGAAGTGGTATGTGGTTCAGGTCTATTCCAACTACGAGGACAAGGTCGAGCAGATGATTCGCGAGAACGCCGAACGCGCCGGCCTTGCCGACAAGTTCGGTCAGATCCTGGTTCCGCGTGAAGAGGTCGTTGAACTCAAGGGCGGTCAGAAGGTCACCTCCAGCCGCAAGTTCTTCCCGGGCTACATCCTCATCGAGATGGAAATGAACGATGAGACCTGGCATGTCGTGAAGAGCACGCGTCAGGTCAGCGGCTTTCTCGGTTCCGGCAACAAGCCCAGGCCGATGCCGCAGCATGAGGTGGATGCGCTGATCCGTCAGATCGAGGAGGGCGTCGAGCGCCCGAAGCCGAAGGTGATGTTCGAGGTCGGCGACGCGGTGCGCGTCATCGATGGCCCGTTTGCTTCCTTCAACGGCGTCGTCGAGGAGGTGCTGGAGGACAAGGCAAAGCTCAAGGTGAGCGTGTCGATCTTCGGGCGCCCGACGCCGGTCGAGCTGGACTATATCCAGGTCGAGAAGGCGTAGTTTTCCGGCCCAGGCCGGATGAAGGAACTTCGTGTTCCATCGCTCTCACAGGGACGTGAGGGATGACCACAGAGGTGTGGTAGCGGATGGTTTCAATCCATCCACGATAACAGGCCCAAGGCAGGAAGCCGTAAGCCCAATGGAGAAGACATGGCTAAGGAAATCGATAAAGTCGTCAAACTGCAGGTGCCTGCGGGCGCCGCGAACCCGGCACCGCCGGTGGGTCCGGCACTGGGCCAGGCTGGTGTCAACATCATGGAATTCTGCAAGGCATTCAATGCCAGGACGCAGGAGATGGAAAAGGGACTTACCCTCCCGGTCGTGATCACCGTTTTCAAGGATCGCTCGTTTGATTTCGTCATCAAGACGCCGCCGGCGGCCGTGCTGCTGAAGAAGGCGGCCAAGATCCAGAAGGGAAGCGGCGAGCCGAACAAGAAGAAGGTCGGCAAGATCACCAGCGCACAGGTGCGCGAAATCGCGGAAACGAAGATGCCGGATCTGAACTGCTACGACATCGAAGCCGCGATGCGCATCGTCGAAGGCACGGCCCGTTCCATGGGTCTGGAAATCGAGGGTTAAGGAGACAGTCATGGCAAAGATCAGCAAGCGTATGAAGGCCTGCCTCGAGGTGACCCCGAAGGAGCCGGTCGGCCTGTCCGAGGCCATCAAGGCCGTGCTGGCGCAGCCGGCTGCGAAGTTCGACGAATCCGTGGATGTCGCGATCAAGCTGGGCGTGGATCCCAGGCATGCCGACCAGATGGTCCGCGGTTCGATCAGTCTGCCGAACGGCACCGGCAAGAGCGTGCGCGTGGCCGTGTTCGCCAAGGGCCCGAAGGCCGAGGAGGCCAAGGCGGCCGGAGCCGATATCGTCGGGGCCGAGGACCTGGTGGAAAAGGTTCAGGGCGGTTTCATGGAATTCGATCGCGTCGTCGCGACGCCGGACATGATGGCCCAGGTCGGCCGTCTGGGCCGGGTGCTCGGACCGCGCGGCCTGATGCCGAATCCGAAGCTTGGCACGGTGACGATGGATGTGACCAAGGCGGTCACGGCCATCAAGGCCGGCCAGATCGAGGTGCGCGTGGACAAGGCGGGCGTGATTCACGCGCCGGTCGGCCGGCGTTCCTTCGACGAGCAGAAGCTGCGCGAGAACATCGAGGCGCTGATTGCGGATCTGAACCGCATGAAGCCGGCGAGCGCCAAGGGCCGCTATATCCAGCGTGTATCGATCTCTTCGACGATGGGCGCTGGCGTCGCCGTCGACGAGAGCTCGCTCTGATTTCGGGCCGCCGGATATTTCCGGCGGCCAGTGTGCCCTCCATAAGCACGGGGATGAGCAATCATCATTATGGAACGCTTCGACGGATGGAGCCTGCTCCGGATGTCGATGACAACGATCCGTCCAAGACTGCAGGAGCCGGACCTTCGGCTTGATCTGAAGGCGAGGCTTAATCAGGAAACGTCCTGCATAGATGGAGTGCAAGCTCACTTGCGCGGGTCGAATAAGCAAGGGGGTAGATGTGAGAAAACAAGACAAGCAACGCGTTGTCGAGAATCTTCACGCCGCCTGGTCAGAATCTACCGCTGGTGTGGTCGCGGAATACCGCGGCCTGACGGTTTCCGAGATGGGAGACCTCAGGCGCAGGCTGCACCAGGCCGACGTATCGCTTCAGGTTGTCAAGAACACCCTGGCGCGCCGCGCGGCCGAAGGGACTGACTTCAAGGCTGCCGAAGAGCTCTTCACCGGTCCTGTCGCCATTGCCTATGGCACAGACCCCGTCGGCATGGCGAAGGCCTTTGCCGACTTTGCGAAGGAGCACAAGGCGCTCCAGATCAAGGGTGGAGTTCTCGATGGCAAGATGGTGGATGTTCAGGGTATCAAGGCCCTGGCCAGCCTGCCGTCCCGCGAGGTCTTGCTGGCCAAGCTGCTTGGCAGCATGCAGGCGCCGATCAGCGGCTTCGTCCGCACACTGGCCGAAGTTCCGGCTTCGTTCGTCCGCACGCTGGCTGCCATTCGCGACCAGAAAGAAACCGCATAACCTTTACATTTCAAATCAAAACCTGAGCAAGAGGAGCTAAATAAAATGGCAAATGCACTGACGAAAGATCAACTGATTGAAGCAATCGAGAACATGTCCGTTCTCGAGCTGTCCGAGCTGGTATCGGCGCTGGAAGACAAGTTCGGCGTTTCCGCGGCCGCCCCTGTGGCCGTTGCGGCCGCCCCGGCTGCCGGCGGTGAGGCCGCTGCGGCCGAGGAGAAGGATTCCTTCGACGTGGTCCTGGCTTCGGCCGGCGACAAGAAGATCCAGGTGATCAAGGCCGTCCGCGAGATCACCGGTCTGGGTCTGAAGGAAGCCAAGGAGCTGGTTGAAGGCGCACCGAAGGCCGTCAAGGAAGGCGCGCCGAAGGCCGAGGCTGAAGAGCTGAAGACCAAGCTGGAAGAAGCTGGCGCAACCGTAGAGCTGAAGTAAGCCTACCGTTGTACAAGCGTTTGCTGACGTAAACGTACCGGGTCAAACCCCGGCGGCATCCGGCCGCCGGGGCTTGGCTTTTTTCGCTTTCAAGTTTGGAAAATCGTTCGACGCTAGAGGTTACAATGGCTAAACAAGCATCCGTAAAACGCATCCGCAAGAATTTCGGCAGCATCCACGCTCCGATCAGCATGCCCAACATGCTGGACCTGCAGACCAAATCCTATCATGAGTTCGTCGGTTACGGGGAGTCGGTCAACGAATCCCGGCTGGCGACCGTCTTCAGCAAGGTCTTTCCCGTCCGTGATTATGGCGGCAATGCCGAGCTCAGTTTCGAGGGTCTGGAGTACAGCCCGCCGCGTTACGATGAGGATGAATGCCGCCGTCGTGACCTGACCTATGCGACCCCGGTCAAGGTCAAGCTGCGTCTGAAGATTTTCGAAAGCGATGGAGAAAAGAAGCGCGGAAGCCGCAAGGTCAAGGAAGTCCGCGACCAGTCCGTCTACATGGGCGAGATCCCGTGCATGACCGAGCATGGCTCGTTCATCATCAACGGCACCGAGCGCGCGATCGTATCGCAGATGCACCGCTCCCCGGGCGTGTTCTTCGATCATGACAAGGGCAACACTCATGCGTCGGGCAAGTTCCTGTTCAAGGCCCGGCTGATTCCGTATCGCGGTTCCTGGCTGGATTTCGAGTTCGATGCCAAGGACAAGCTGCATTTCCGCATCGACCTGCGCCGCAAGATGCCGGTCGGCATCCTGCTCAAGGCGCTGGGCATGTCGACGCAGGAGATCCTCGATCGCTTCTACAAGCGTCGCACCTATCGTTTTTCCAAGAAGGGCATCCAGGTCAAGTTCGTGCCGGAGCTGTTCGAGGGCACGCGCGCGGTCTGCGCCATCAAGGTCGGAGGCAAACAGATCGTCGCCGAGGGCAAGCGTTTCAACAAGCTGGCCATCAAGCGGCTGACCGAGGCCAAGGTGGACTGGATCGATGTGCCGATCGAATCGGTCATCGGCGAGGTCACGGCCGAACCGATCGTCATTGAGGGCGGCGAGATCCTGATCGATCACAACCATGAGCTGACCGAGGAATCGATCTCGGCGCTGCAGGGCGCGGGCATCAAGCAGTTCGACTGCCTGCTGATCGATTCCTATGTCCGCGGCCCGTGGCTGGCCGACACGCTGCGCATGGACATGGTGCAGTCCAAGGAAGAGGCGCAGGTCGAGATCTATCGCATGATGCGCCCGGGCGAGCCGCCGACGGTCGAAACGGCCAAGGCGCTGTTCGAGTCGCTGTTCTACGACGAGTCCCGCTACGACCTTTCGCGCGTCGGACGTATGAAGCTGAACAGCCGACTGGGCATCTCCAATGACGAGGTGCCGCTGGAGGTCGGCACGCTGCGCGACGAGGACATCCTGCTGACCATCGACACGCTGCTCGGCCTGCGTGACGGCATCGGCGAGGTGGACGACATCGACCATCTCGGCAACCGTCGCCTGCGTTCGGTCGGCGAGCTTCTGGAGAATCAGATCCGCGTCGGCCTGATCCGCATGGAGCGCGCCATTCGCGAGCGCCTGAGTTCTTCGGACCTGACGGATATGATGCCGTCGGACCTGATCAACGCCAAACCGCTGATCGCGGCCGTGAAGGAATTCTTTGGTTCCTCGCAGCTGTCGCAGTTCATGGACCAGACGAACCCGCTTTCCGAGGTCACGCACAAGCGCCGTCTGTCGGCTCTGGGTCCCGGCGGCCTGTCGCGCGAGCGCGCCGGCTTCGAGGTGCGCGACGTGCATCCGACCCATTACGGCCGCCTGTGCCCGATCGAGACCCCGGAAGGTCCGAACATCGGCCTGATCAATTCGCTGGCCACCTATGCCAAGGTCAATGATTTCGGCTTCATCGAAACGCCGTATCGCAAGGTGGTTGATGGCAAGGTGACCGACGAGGTCGTCTATCTGTCGGCCATCGACGAGGCCAGGCATGTGATCGCGCAGGCCAATGCGAAGCTGGACGACAAGGGCCGTTTTGTCGCCGATCTGGTGCAATGCCGCCAGGACGGCGAGTTCATCATGGCTGCGCCCGAGGACATCAACTACATGGACGTTTCCCCGAGCCAGGTGGTGTCGGTCTCCGCAGGCCTGATTCCGTTCCTCGAGCATGACGACGCCAACCGCGCGCTGATGGGCTCGAACATGATGCGTCAGGCCGTGCCGCTGATCCGTGCCGAGAAGCCGCTGGTCGGCACCGGCCTGGAAGCGCCGGTTGCCCGCGACTCCGGCGTGACGATGGTCGCCCGGCGCGGCGGTGTGATCGAGCGCGTGGACGGCGAACGCATCGTCATCCGCGTCAATGAGAACGAGCAGGTCGAGGGTGAACCGGGCGTGGACATCTATCGCCTGTTCAAGTACCGCCGTTCAAACCAGAACACCTGCTTCAATCAGCGGCCGCTGGTGAAGGTCGGTGAAACCGTGAACAAGGGCGATATCATCGCCGATGGCCCGTCCACGGACATGGGCGAGCTGGCGCTGGGTCGCAACGTGCTCGTCGCGTTCATGCCCTGGCGCGGCTACAACTTCGAGGACGCGATCGTGATCTCGGAGAAGCTGGTCAAGGATGATGTCTATACCTCGATCCACATCGAGGAGTTTGAATGCGTCGCCCGCGACACGAAGCTGGGCGAGGAAGAGATCACCCGCGACATCCCGAATGTCGGCGAGGAGGCTCTGCGCCATCTGGACGATTCCGGCATTGCCTACATCGGTGCCGAGGTCAAGCAGGGCGACATCCTGGTCGGCAAGATCACGCCGAAGGGCGAAACGCAGCTGTCTCCGGAGGAGAAGCTGCTGCGCGCGATCTTCGGCGAGAAGGCCTCCGATGTGCGTGATACCTCGCTGCGCGTCAAGCCGGGCGAGGAAGGCGTCGTCGTCGGCGTGCAGGTGTTCACCCGCCGCGGCGATGAAAAGGATGATCGCGCCAAGGCCATTGAAGAGGCCGATATCGAGAAGCTGTACGCGGACAAGGAAGAGGAGCGCCGCATCCTCGAGGCCAATGCCGTCAGTCGTCTGCAGAAGCTGCTGGTCGGACAGAAGGCGGCCAAGTTCAAGGGCCTGAAGAAGGGCGAGACGATCAAGGCCGAGCATATCGAGGCGCTGAGCTTCCGCGATCTCTCGGGCGTGTCGGTCGCCGATGACGCCGTGAACGCGAAGGTCTCCGAGATCCTCGAGTCGATGGACAAGGAGCGCGCCCGCCTGGAGGCCCGTTTCGAGGAGAAGGTCTCGAAGGTCCGTGAGGGCTCCGAGCTCAAGCCCGGCGTCATCAAGGTCGTCAAGGTCTTCGTGGCCGTCAAGCGCAAGCTGCAGCCGGGCGATAAGATGGCCGGCCGTCACGGCAACAAGGGCGTGATTTCGGTCATCGTGCCGGAAGAGGACATGCCGTACACCGAGGATGGAACGCCGGTGGACATCTGTCTGAACCCGCTGGGCGTGCCGTCGCGAATGAACATCGGCCAGATCTTCGAGATCCATATGGGCTGGGCGGCTGCGGAACTGGGCAAAAAGCTTGACCGCATGGTCCAGGCCGGAGCCAAGACCGAGGAGGTCCGCGACTTCCTGCTTGAGATCTATGAAGAGGACGAGAACGCCTGCAAGCAGATCAAGGCCATGAAACAGGCCGAACTGCTGGAGCTGGCGGCCAACCTGAAGGACGGTGTGCCGATCGCCACGCCGGTGTTCGATGGCGCCAAGGAGGAGCAGCTGGCGCGCATGCTGAAGCTTGCCGGCCTGCCCGAATCCGGCCAGACGACGCTGTATGACGGGCGTACCGGCGAGCCGTTCGACCGTCAGGTGACCATCGGCCAGATGTACATGCTCAAGCTGCATCATCTGGTGGATGAGAAGATCCATGCGCGTTCGACCGGCCCGTACTCGCTGGTCACGCAGCAGCCGCTGGGTGGCAAGGCCCAGTTCGGCGGCCAGCGTTTCGGCGAGATGGAGGTCTGGGCGCTGGAGGCCTACGGCGCGGCCTACACGCTGCAGGAGATGCTCACCGTGAAGTCGGACGACGTGCAGGGTCGTACGAAGATGTACGAGTCCATCGTTCGGGGCGACATGTCCTTCGAGGCGGGCATCCCCGAATCCTTCAATGTGATGACCAAAGAACTCAATGCCCTGGCGATTGACCTGGCCATGGTCAAGAAACCGGCCGAGACGGAAGGAGAGTAAGACATGCAAGAACTTCTCAGAATGTTCCAGAAGCCGAGCAGCATCGAGGATTTCGATGGTCTGCGCGTCGGCCTTGCCAGCCCGGAGAAGATCCGTTCCTGGTCCTACGGCGAGGTCAAGAAGCCGGAAACGATCAACTACCGCACCTTCAAGCCGGAGCGCGACGGCCTGTTCTGCGCCAAGATCTTCGGCCCGATCAAGGACTACGAGTGCCTTTGCGGCAAGTACAAGCGCCTGAAGCATCGCGGCGTGGTCTGCGAGAAGTGTCAGGTGGAGGTGATCCAGTCCAAGGTGCGGCGCGAGCGCATGGGGCATATCGACCTGGCCGCCCCGGTCGCGCATATCTGGTTCCTGAAGAGCCTGCCGTCGCGCATCGGCCTGCTGCTGGACAAGACGCTGAAGGAACTGGAGCGCGTGCTCTATTTCGAGTCCTACATCGTGCTCGATCCGGGATTGACCAGTCTGGAGCAGTTCCAGATCCTGACCGAAGAGGAATACATCGAGGCCTTCGAGGAATACGGTGAGGAATTCCGTGCCGGCATGGGTGCGGAGGCACTGCGCGAGATGCTTGCGAACATCGATCTGGAAGAGGAGCGCCAGTCGCTGCGCGCGCAGATCGCGGCGACCAAGGCCGTGACCAAGCTGACGAAGCTGACCAAGCGCCTGTCCACGATTGAGGCGATGATCAACTCCGGCAACCGGCCGGAATGGATGATCCTCGAGGTCATCCCGGTGCTGCCGCCGGAGATCCGCCCGCTGGTGCCGCTGGACGGTGGCCGTTTCGCGACCTCGGATCTGAACGATCTGTATCGCCGTGTCATCAACCGCAACAACCGCCTGAAGCGGCTGCTGGAGCTCAATGCGCCCGAGATTATCACGCGCAACGAGAAGCGCATGCTGCAGGAGGCGGTGGATGCGCTGTTTGACAACGATCGCCGCAGCAAGCCGATCACCGGCAACAACCGCCGGCCGCTGAAGTCGCTGTCCGATGTCATCAAGGGCAAGCAGGGCCGCTTCCGCCAGAACCTGCTGGGCAAGCGCGTAGACTACTCCGGCCGTTCGGTGATCGTCGTTGGTCCGGATCTGAAGCTGCACCAGTGCGGCCTGCCGAAGAAGATGGCGCTGGAGCTGTTCAAGCCGTTCATCTACAGCAAGCTTGAGAAGCGCGGCCTGGCCAACACGATCAAGGCGGCCAAGAAGCTCGTCGAGCAGGGCATTCCCGAGGTCTGGGACATCCTCGCCGAGGTCATCCATCAGCATCCGGTGATGCTCAACCGCGCACCGACGCTGCATCGTCTTGGCATCCAGGCCTTTGAGCCGGTGCTCATCGAGGGCAAGGCGATTCAGCTGCATCCGCTGGTCTGTACCGCCTTCAACGCTGACTTCGACGGCGACCAGATGGCCGTGCATGTGCCGCTGTCCATCGAGGCGCAGACCGAGGCGCGCGCGCTGATGATGTCGACGAACAACGTGCTGAGCCCGGCCACCGGCAAGCCGGTGATCGTGCCGACGCAGGACATGATTCTCGGCATCTATTACCTGACCCGTGAGCGCCCGTTCGCGAAGGGCGAGGGCATGGCCTTCGCATCGCCGGAAGAGGTGCAGCGGGCGCTGGATGCCGGCGTCGTCGAGCTGCATGCCCGTATCCAGTGCCGCATCCGCGGCAGGCGCGAGGCGACGACGGTCGGCCGTGCGATCCTGTCGACGATCCTGCCGGAGGAGCTGGACTTCGCGAGCATCAACAAGGTGCTGACGAAGAAGGACGTGGCGGCGCTGATCGAGGACTGCTATCGCAAGGCCGGCAACAAGGCGACCGTGTTGCTGGCGGACCGCCTGAAGATGTTCGGCTACCAGTATGCGACGTCTTCCGGAGCCTCATTCGGCCTGCATGATGTCGTCATTCCGAAGGAAAAGACCAAGCTGGTCGAGGCCGCCGAGAAGGAAGTGGCCAAGGTCCAGAAGCAGTATGCCGATGGTCTGATCACGGCGGGCGAGCGCTACAACAAGGTCGTCGACCTGTGGACGCATACGACCGAAAAGGTCGCGCGTGCGATGATGGACAATCTGTCCACCGAGGAGGTCGTCTCTCCCGACGGCAAGAAGAAGGAGGTCACGGAAACCTTCAATTCGGTCTACATGATGGCGGATTCCGGCGCCCGTGGTTCGGCGCAGCAGATCCGTCAGCTGGCCGGCATGCGCGGCCTGATGGCCAAGCCGGACGGTTCGATCATCGAGAACCCGATCACGTCGAACTTCCGCGAGGGCCTGACGATTCTGCAGTACTTCATCTCCACGCATGGCGCCCGCAAGGGACTTGCGGATACGGCGCTGAAGACGGCCAACTCCGGTTATCTGACCCGCCGTCTGGTGGACGTGGCCCAGGATGCGGTCGTGCGCATCCAGGATTGCGGCACGACCGAGGGCATCACGATGACGCCGCTGGTCGAGGGTGGCGAGGTCATCGAGCCGCTCAAGGAGCGTGTGCTCGGACGCATCCTGCTGGAACCGGCGCTGGATCCGATCACGGGTGATGAGATTGCGCCGGCCGGGGCCATGGTCAACGAGGAGCTGGCTGCCAAGATCGACGAGGCCGGTGTCGAGTCGGTGCGCATCCGTTCGGTGCTGACCTGCGAGGCCGAGGATGGCGTCTGCGCCAACTGCTATGGCCGCGATCTGGCGCATGGTACGCCGGTCAGCGTCGGCGAGGCTGTCGGCGTGATCGCAGCCCAGTCCATCGGTGAGCCGGGCACGCAGCTGACGATGCGTACCTTCCACGTCGGTGGTACGGCGTCGCGTGCGGCCGAGCAGGCCCATATCGAGGCCAAGTTCGCCGGTGTGGCCAAGCTGGCCAGCGCCATTGCCGTGACCGACTCCCAGGGCTCGGATATCGTCATCAACCGCCATACCGAGGTCGTCATCAGCAACAGCGCCGGCAAGGAGCTGGAGCGCCACCGTGTGCCCTACGGCGCACATCTGCTGATCAAGGACGGGGCCAAGGTCAAGCAGGGACAGAAGCTGGCCGAGTGGGATCCGTACACGATGCCGCTGATTGCCGAGGTGGACGGCAAGGTCCGCTTCGTCGATCTGGAGGAAGGCATCACGATGCGCGAGCAGTCCGACGATGTCACCGGGCTGACCAGCCGTGTCGTGACGCAGCAGTCGGAGGCTCGCAAGAACCCGCTGCGGCCGCAGATCCAGCTGGTCGATCCGAAGGACCCCGAGGGCGACCCGATCGTGCTGGAGCGCACCAATGCACCGGCCCGCTATTTCCTGTCGCCGGGCGCGATTCTGAATGTCGACCCGAATGTCGAGGTGAAGGCGGGCGATGTGCTGGCGCGTATCCCGCGCGAGGCCGGCAAGACGAAGGACATCACCGGCGGTCTGCCGCGCGTCGTCGAACTGTTCGAGGCGCGCAAGCCGAAGAACCTGGCCTTCATCGCCGATGCCGACGGCATCATCTCCTTCGGCAAGGATATTCGCGGCAAGCGCCGCGTGTATATCGAGCCGAGCGACGGCGGCGATCCGATCGAGTATCAGATCCCGAAGGGCTCGCAGATCCTCGTGCAGGAGGGCGACCGCGTGCGCAAGGGTGAGCGTCTGATGGAAGGTTCGCCATCGCCGCAGGACATCCTGCGCGTGCTCGGCGTGGAGGCGCTGGCCAAGTACCTGATCGACGAGATCCAGGAGGTCTATCGTCTGCAGGGCGTGAAGATCAACGACAAGCATATCGAGGTCATCGCCCGCCAGATGATGCGCAAGGTGCAGATCATCGATCCGGGCGCCTCGAGCTTCGTGGCCGGTGAACAGGTCACCCGCAAGCAGGTGCTTGCAACCAACCGCAGGCTTGAGGCCGAAGGCAAGCCGCCGGCGACCTTCGAGCCGATCCTGCTGGGCATCACCAAGGCCAGCCTGAACACCGAGTCGTTCATCTCCGCAGCTTCCTTCCAGGAGACGACCCGCGTGATCACCGAGGCGGCCCTGGCCGGCAAGGTGGACTGGCTGATGGGCCTGAAGGAGAACGTGATCCTGGGTCGCCTGCTGCCGGCCGGTACGGGCCTGGCCACGCGCAATGCGCCGAAGCCGGAGCTTGAGGAGGAGCCGATGGAGGAGGTCGTCGAGGAGGCGGCCAATGCCGAGGTTCTTGAGGAACTGGGTGAGCGCGGCGATGAGGGCGAGGCCGGAGCCGAGGACGAGGCTGCGTGAGGCATCGCACGACGTGATCGAAAGGGCCCCCACGGGGCCCTTTCTTTTTGGGCCCCGCCAACCGCAGGGGGGTGAAACGCATGTGCATCCGGAGGTGACCGATGCCACTGGCGGCGACTCCGGCTGCAGGCTACACTGGCAGGGAGTTCACCCAAGGAGCAGAGCATGAAATATCCCCTGATTCTGATGAGCGCACTGGCGCTGGCGGCCTGCCAGGGCAGCGAAG
>CAZDLB010000052.1:0-12393 GCA_964505995.1 uncultured Zetaproteobacteria bacterium | reverse complement strand
CGAGCTCAGGCTCTGGCCAAGCGCGACTACCTGCCCCACTGGAAGGTCGTCGCCGAACGATCGCGCTACGTCCGCCAGCGGCTGCTGCGCGAGCTCGAACGCCTGCATGCGCCTTCCTCGCTTGAGCTGATTCCGGTGGTGGAATCCGGCTACAACCCCTACGCGCTTTCCCATGCCGGAGCGATGGGCCTGTGGCAGCTGATGCCGGCCACGGCCCGCAGTCTGGGCATTGAACGCAACCATCATCGCGATGGTCGCCGTGAAGTCGGCCAGGCCACCCGCGCCGCAGCTCAATACCTGATGGCGATGCATGATCGCTTTGACAGCTGGCCGCTCGCGATCGCGGCCTACCACATGGGTCCCTACGGCCTGGCGCGGCGACTGAGGCAATCCCCATGGACGGCCGGGGATGGCCTGGATGCGATGCCGGCTCCGGCCATCACGCGCGCCTATGTCAAGCATGTGCTCGGCCTTGTGGCATTGCGCCGCATGGGAACCCTCGTCTTTCCCGAGCCCTGGCCAACCCGGGAGATCACCCTGCCGCCACCGGTGGATCTCGTTCAGCTTTCCCGGGCCTGCGGGTTTCCCGAAAGGACATTGTTCCTGTTCAATCCGGGGCTCAACCAGGCCCAGTATTTCAGCCGCCCCATCTCCCTGCATGTGCCGGCCGATCGCTATGCCGACGTGCTGGCCGCAGCCGAGCATCTTGGGCCGCGTTATGTGCAGCAGAAGGTGCTCGCGGGTGACTCGCTGTGGCGCATTGCGCGCCAGCACCGCATCAGCGTGGCGCATCTGAAGCGGCTGAATCCCGGCCTGGGCCACGTGCTGCATCCGGGACAGCTTCTGAAGGTTCCGGCCAATCTTCTGGCGAAGGCCTCGGCCAGTGCCAATCCGCTGCTCTCCCAGGGTCGCCGTATCCGCTACAGGGTCCGGCGCGGCGATTCGCTATGGAGCATCGCGCAGCGCTTCGGCACATCGGCCAGGGCCATTGCCCGGTCCAACCAGTTGTCCCAGAGTGCCCTGATTCGACCCGGAGACACGTTATGGATCCTCGCGCGCATCCGCCCAAGCTGAGCCTTTTCTTCCTGTTACTGCTCCTGGGGCTGGCCGGCTGCAGCAACGAAACCCCGGTTGCGCCCCCCGCTCCCGTTCAGGTGGATGACCGACCCGCCATCGGCGATCGCCTGATTGATGCCAGCATCGGCGATGCCAGCAACCTGATTCCGATGATTGCCGGGGATGCCGCCAGCCATGCGATTGCCGGCCAGCTCTATCTGTCGCTGCTGAAATATGACAAGGACCTGAATCTGACCGGTCAGCTCGCCGAGAGCTGGGAGATCGCCGGGGACAACCGCACCATCGTCTTTCATCTCCGCCCGGGACTGAAATGGACCGATGGTCATCCGCTGAGCTCGGAAGACTGCGTCTTCACGCTGAAGCTGATCCAGGACGAGCACACCCAGAGCGCCTACAAGGCCGACTATGCGCTGGTCACCGGCGCTGAGGCTCCGGATGCGCAAACCTTCGTCGTGCACTACCGCGAACCGTTCTCGCCGGCCCTGGCCTCCTGGGCGTCGCTGGCGATCCTTCCGAAGCATGTCTTCGAGCATGAGGATATCATGCACACCGAGCTGTCCCGACACCCCAGGGTCACGATCGGCCCCTACCGGCTGGCCGACTGGCAGCCGCAGCAGTCCATCCTGCTGCGTGCCAATCCCGATTACTACGACGGCCCGGTATGGATCACGGAACGGCTGACCCGCGTGATCCCGGATCCGGCCACGCAGTTTCTCGAGCTTTCCGCAGGGCGGCTGGACTCGATGGGCCTGACCCCGATCCAGTACGCCCGCCTTTTCGAGACCCGGCCGCAACTGAAAGCCAGTTACAGGCGCTACCGCTATCTGGACTTCGTCTATACCTATCTCGGTTTCAATCTGAAGCATCCGCTGTTTGCCGACCGTCGCGTGCGTCAGGCCCTGGCCTACGCCATTGACCGCAGGGAGATTATCCAGGGCGTACTCCTGGGCCTGGGCGAGCCCATCGCAACGCCCTACAAGCCGGGCACCTACTGGGTCAACCGGAACATCAAGGTGCGCTCCTATCTTCCTGAAAAGGCAAGGAAACTTCTGGCCGAGGCCGGCTGGAGCGATCATGACGGCGACGGCTGGCTGGACCGGGACGGCCAGCGGTTTTCGTTTACGATCCTGACCAACAACGGCAACAAGCAGCGCGCCGATGCGGCGACGATCATCCAGCAGCGACTGAAGGATATCGGCATCGAGGTCAAGGTCAGGCTTGTCGAGTGGTCGGCCTTCATCGAGAACTTCATCAACAGGCGCAGGTTCGACGCCGTCATCCTCGGCTGGTCGCTGTCGCCCGATCCGGACCAGTATACGATCTGGCACTCATCCCAGACCGCGCCTAGGCAGTTCAATTTCCTTTCCTACAGCAATGCCATCGTGGACGATGCACTGGTGCGCGCCCGCCGAACCTTCGACCGGAGCGAGCGCAAGCGGCTGTATGATCGCATGCAGGAGGAGATTCACCGCGATGTGCCGATGGTCTTTCTGTATGCGCCCTATTCGCTGCCGGTCATCCACAAGCGCATTCACGGCATCCGGCCGGCTCCGGCCGGCATCGGCTACAACAGCGAGCACTGGTATGTGCCCAAGGCCCTGCAGAAATATCAGGTGACGGCGATCCGCCCCTGAGCCTGGGCTGGACCAGGATATAAGCCCTTATTGCAGGGCCTTGTTGATCAGGCGTCTGGCTTCGGCGAGCTTCTTCACGTCCTCGTCGCTGGGCAGCATCTTCTGCAGATGCACCAGGGCCTGATGCAGGGCGAGATCATGATCGATCGAGTTGTGAAGCACGCTCTTGTGCAGCACGTTGACGGCCAGATCCCGCATCTGCTGCACGTCCGACAGGCAGGCGATCTGCTCCAGCGCATCACGCATCTGCGCATGTTCGACAATGAGCTTGCGGATGGCCTGCACATACTCCCGATCCCCGGCGCTGCGGAGGCTGGTTTCAAGAAACAGCAGCGATTCGGCCAGTCGTCGTGCAATCATGGGCAACACCTCTTGCTTCATCCTGAAGTCAATAGTCATCGTAGGCGATTCACGCTTGCGGGACAGGGATGCAGGTCACAGTGCTGCCCAGGAAAAGAGCATGCGTCGTGATGTTATGCACATCGGAAGCTGGATTTTGACCTGGCTTTCGAATCTGAAAACACAACTGCAATAGAGATGTCTAACATACCGTTTCATAAGCGGTTTTCAGCATGCCTAAATTTTGTGCACAGACATCAACCCCGGCTGCGGCAGGCGCTGGCCGGACATGGGCGCGGTTATCCACATGCTTATCCACAGTCGTTGTGGACGAGCGCTTGAAGCCGCATTTCGGGCAGGAATCCATGGGCTTCAGCGGAGCTCTCAGGCAGTTGCCGCTTCAAGTCTCTGAATCTCATCGCGATAGCGGGCGGCATCCTCGAAGCGCAGATCCGCGGCCGCTTCCGTCATCAGCCGTTCCAGCTCGGCAATGCGCTGCTGTCGTTCGGCCTCGCTGACAGGCTCCGGCTCGGCCACCTCGGGGATATGGGCATAGTCCATCTCGTAAACCGAGCCCATGATATCCTTGATCTCGGATTTGACCGTTTCCGGCGTAATCCCGTGTTCCTCGTTGTAGGCCAGCTGCTTACGTCGGCGCCGCTGTGTCTCTTCCATCGCCCGTCGCATCGATTCGGTAACCTGGTCGGCATACAGGATGACACGGCCCTCGGCATTGCGCGCAGCACGCCCGATTGTCTGGGTCAGGGAGCGCTCGCTGCGCAGGAAGCCCTCCTTGTCGGCATCGAAGATGGCCACCAGCGCGACCTCGGGCAGGTCCAGGCCCTCGCGCAGCAGATTGATGCCGATCAGCACGTCGAACGCGCCCAGTCGAAGGTCGCGGAGGATTTCCATGCGCTCCACCGTGTCGATATCCGAATGCAGGTATCGCACGCGCATGTCGAGGTTGTTCAAATATTCGGTCAGGTCCTCGGCCATGCGCTTGGTCAGGCAGGTTGCCAGCACCCGGTAGCCCCGTTCGATGACCTCATTAGCGGCGGAAACGAAATCCTCCACCTGATTCCCGGCCGGTCGCACCTCGACCTCCGGATCCACAAGCCCTGTCGGGCGAATCACCTGCTCGACGATGACACCCTCGCATTTCTCCAGCTCATACGGCCCCGGTGTGGCCGAGACATAGATCGCCTGCGGCACGATGGCCTCGAATTCCTCGAAGGTCAGCGGCCGGTTGTCAAGTGCGCTGGGCAGACGGAAACCGAAATCCACCAGCGTCTGCTTGCGGGCACGATCGCCGCGGAACATGCCGCCGATCTGCGGGATCGTCACATGCGACTCATCGACGATAACCAGCGCATTGTTCGGCAGGTAATCCAGCAGCGTCGGCGGAGGTTCGCCGGGCGCCCGCCCCGTCAGATGACGCGAATAGTTCTCCACGCCGGTGCAGTAGCCGACCTCCTGAATCATCTCCAGATCGAAGATCGTGCGCTGCTCCAGCCTCTGCGCCTCGACGAGCTTGCCCTGGTCATGCAGCTCGGCCAGGCGCTCGGCCAGCTCCGCCTTGATGGCCTCCATCGCGCGCAGCAACTGCTCGCGCGGCGTCACGAAATGGCTTTTCGGAAAGAAGGTGTACTTGTGCAGGGATTCCAGCCGCTGTCCGGTCAGCGGATCGAAGCGGGATATCGCATCCACCTCATCCCCGAAGAACTCGACGCGGATGGCGAAATCCTCGGCATGGGCCGGAAAGACCTCGAGCACATCGCCGCGCACGCGAAACGTGCCGCGATGGAAGTCCATGTCGTTGCGCTGGTATTGCAGCTCCACCAGCTTGTTGACGGCGGCACGCTGATCGATCTCGCGACCGACCTCGACATAAAGCAGCATGTTCGCATAGGCCTCGGGGCTGCCCAGGCCATAGATGCAGGACACCGATGCGACGATGATCACATCCTCGCGCTCAAGCAGCGCCCGGGTCGCCGCATGCCGCATGCGGTCGATCTGCTCGTTGATGCTCGAATCCTTCTCGATGTAGGTGTCCGACTGCGGCACATAGGCCTCGGGCTGGTAGTAGTCGTAATAGGACACGAAATATTCGACCGCGTTGTCCGGAAAGAACTGCTTGAATTCGCCGTAGAGCTGCGCGGCCAGCGTCTTGTTCGGCGCCAGGATCAGCGTCGGCTTCTGGACGCGCTCGATCACGCAGGCCATCGTGAAGGTCTTGCCGGAACCGGTCACGCCGAGCAGCGTCTGATGCCGCCGGCCCTCGAGCACGCCGGCCACCAGTTCCTCGATGGCCCGCGGCTGATCTCCCCGGGGTTCGAAATCCCCGCTCAATCTGAACTTCATGGGCGCATGCTAGTGATCCCGGTTATCAAGTCATGCGAAACGGGGGAGTCCGAAGACTCCCCCGTTGCATCGTTGTTCGAAACCCGGAACCGGTCAGGCCGAACTCAGAACGGCCACCATTTCGAAAAATCGATGTTCACGCCCACACCGCCATGGCCGCCCCGGGCATCCGCCTGGCCTGCGGCCGTATCGGGAGCATCGGAGCGCCCGGCGTCATGCCGGTCGCGGTGACTCGCATCATCCCGCTCGTGACGACGATCATGATCGTCGTCCTCCTCGTCATCGTCATGCTTCTTCCAGTCATGATCGTGCTTCTTTTCATGCTTTTCATACTTGTGATGATGGTCATCATCGGCCATGGCCGTTCCCATGTTGACCGACCATGCAAAGAACACAGCCAGAAGCGTTGCCAATATCCTCATACGTGCCTCCTTTCGTAGCATACGGATGTTTCGCAGTCTGGCAGATCCATCGCAGCCGATCCGGTGACCATGGTCACCGGCGGAAAAGCCATCCGCGTTCAGTCGCGGAGATAGTGCAGAAAAAAGCTTTTTCGCCCTTCGCGCAGGCCGCGCTGCTCAAACTTCGTCAGCGGCCGGTCCTCATCGCGGGGAACAAAGCCGCCCACGCCGGCGACATTGGTCAGTCCGGGCGTCTGATCCAGGATATCGCGCATCCAGATCGCCAGATCCTCCTTGTCCGTTGCCAGCTTGATGAAACCGCCGGAGCGAACCCGGCTGGCCAGCAGCAGCGCGAAATCCTTCTGGATCAGACGCCGCTTGTGATGCCGCTTCTTCGGCCAGGGGTCGGGATGATTGATGTACACGCCTTCAAGCTGCCCTTCCTCGACCTGATGTTCGAGCACATACTGGGCCGGCAGCTGGGTGATGCGCACCCGCTCGATGACGCCGGCATCCTCCAGCCGTCCGACGGCCTTGGCCACCCCCGGCAGATAGATCTCCGAGCCCAGCAGCATCCAGTCCGGATGCGTCTGAGCCAGATGCACGAGGAAATCGCCATTGCCGAAACCGATCTCCAGCACGATCGGCGCACCGGGCCTGAGATTCGCATCGGCCAGTTTCCGATCCCGGGGCAGGCCGATACGCGGCAGCCATTTCGCCAGCCTCGCTTCCTGGCCACGGGTGACGAAGCCGTTCTTGCGTCCATGGGTGCGCAATTCATGCTGGGTAAACTGATCTCGGAACTCACGGGTCAATCGCATGGGGCCGCACGCTAGCAGCACGCATCTGCGGTAGCCATAATCCGGGCGCATGCTAAGATGCCGGCCCATGTCTGAGCCCCCTCTGCAGACCGGTGTCACCCATGCCGCCCCCTGTGATCTGTGCGGCGGCACCGAATTCACGATCGTGTCCGAACGGGATCGCCACGGCCAGCCGCTGACCACCGGGCTATGCCGCGGATGCGGTCTGGTCATGCATCTGCCGGTACCCAGCGAGGCCGAGGTGGCGGAATACTATGCCAGCCGCTATCGCCGGGACTATCACGGCGAACGCGTCCCCTCACCGCGCCGCGTGATGCGAGCCTGGAGAAACGGCGAGCGCATCTACGCCCAGCTTCAACCCCATCTGAAAGCGGGCATGTCTGTTTTCGAGGTCGGCGCAGGCCTCGGCTGCACAGTCAAGGTCTTCGAGACGCACGGGCATCCGGCCCGAGGCATCGAACCCAACACCGATTTCAACCGCTATTCGCGCGAACAGATCCGCGCCCGGGTCGAGAACACCAATCTCTACGAGCTGGCGGATGCGGGAAGCCCCGATCTGATTCTGCTGATTCATGTGATCGAGCATTTCGTCTCGCCGCGCAAGGCGCTGGAGCATATCCATGGCCTGCTGGCCCAGGACGGACTGTTCTATGTCGAATGCCCGAATCTTTCCGGTCCGTTTGCCACGTTTGAGCGCATGTTCCACTATGCCCATATCTACAATTTCACGCACCGGACCCTGACGGCGCTGGCCGAATCCTGCGGTTTCAGGCTGGTTCACGCATTCTCCAGAGAGGATGAGCCGGACATCCAGCTGCTGTTCCGCAGGGTCAGCGGGGATGCATCCCGCGAAGGCATCGATGCCCTGGCCGGCCATGCCGACGAGGTGATGCGAGCCATGCATCGCTACAACACCTTAAGCTACCATCTGCGGCCGGCCTACCTCAGCCGCAGGCTGCGCAAGCTGGCCTCCTATGCCTCGGAAGCCGTCCTGGCCCGGCGCTTTGTCCGCAGGCTGACCGAAAGACTAGCCGGCGACGATTGATTCGCGGATCTCGCGGCTCTTGTCCTCGCCGCAGAGGCGGGCCACCAGCCTGAGCGCAAACTCGATGGCCGTGCCGGGCCCGCGACTCGTCGTCAGGAAATCGTCCTCGACGACGGCTTCGTCCACATAGACCGAACCCGGCTGCAGCGTTTCCATCTCCTCGCGGCAGGACGGATAGGATGTCACCCGCAGGCCATCGGTCAGCCCGTAGGCCGCCAGCGCCGTCGGCGCGGCACAGATGGCGGCCACGGATTTGCGCTCATCGCGCAGGCGCTCCACGACGGCGCGCACATTGGCATCGTCGCGCAGCAGATGCGCATTCGGCAGCCCGCCGGGCAATACGACCATGTCCCAGTCCTCGTCCTTCACATCCCGAAGATCCGCATCGGGCTGAATCACGATATCGGAACGGCCGGTCACCGCAGCGCCATTAAGGCTGGCCAGACAGACCTCCACACCCGCGCGCCGCAGGATATCCACCACGGCCACGCATTCGATTTCCTCCACGCCCTTCGCAAAGGGCACAAGCACCCGGGCCATCATCGCCTCCTGTTCACCGATTCGTCATGTGTTTTCCGCATGCCCTGCAAGGCGCCAGCCGGCAGGCATGGCGTCGGACGCAAGCCCCATGTCCGCCCAGGCAAACGCCGTCCGCATCCGCTCCAGCGCTGCGCGCTCGTAGGCACCGGGCTCACCTCGCAGGATTCGAAGCATATCCTCCCTCAATGCCTCCGGACAATCCCGGATCCGCTTCGGATACGTAGGCAGCGCTCTGTCATCTTCCGTCCGGGCATCGTCCAGCGTCAGTTCCCGGATCTGTAAGCCCCGCTGCCAGAGGAGGATGCGCTGGCGCGTGGCGTACAGCTCCGGTTCACCCTCGGCGCCGGCGAAGATCAGGCTGGCCGGCTGACCGATCAGACGATTTACCTCGGCCATGACCTGAGCATAGGGGGTATGAAAGATGCCGTTGAGCTGAGCCGCGCAGCGCATCGGATTGAGCAGCCGCGCCACGGTGTTCGCAAAGCTGCGTACCCCGAGCCTGGGGCGCAGCATGAACAGCCGATACAGCGGCGGGCAGATCTCGGCCAGATCGAGATAGACGATGCCGTCGCGATCCAGGATCGCGGCTGCCTCGCGACCCTCTGCGGCGCGCTGCACACCCAGATCGCTCAAGGCCTGCCAGGCGCTGAATCGCCCCTCGATCACCTCCACGCCGTGAACGACGATGCGAATGCCGGCATCGCGAGCCTTCATCGCGGCAAGCAGATGCACGGGCGCGGCGCGGCGCTTGCCGGCATAACAGGGCAGATCCACCGCGTGCAGAGCTTCCCCAGCAAATCCGGGCATCTGCATACGCGCCGCCTCGACGAAGCCGGCCAGTTCCTCGGCGGTTTCGCCCTTCATGCGCTCGGCGATCAGAAAGGCCCCGAGCTGCAGCGCATCGGCATCCTCGGCCAGCAGATGCTGCAACAGTCTGCGCGCTTGTTCCCGACTCAGGTTTTCGGCGCCATGCCGACCGCGGGCGACCCGGCGGATCATTGCGGACACATCCGATTGCATGCCGCCATTCCATCGTCAAAGACCCGGTATCGCAACCGCCCTTCCCGACGGACAGGCAATCTGCTAACTTTATTCTGCTGGGGTGGAGCCTTCCGGAGGTTTGCGATGCTTGCACTGGAAATGAAAAAGGCTCTGGCCATCGTGCTGGCCGGCGGAGCGGGAACCCGGCTGTATCCCCTGACGGATCACCGAACCAAACCGGCCGTGCCGATCGGCGGCAAGTACCGCATCATCGATTTCACACTGTCCAACTGCCTGCACTCGGACATCCGGCGCGTGCTGGTGCTGACCCAGTATCGCTGCCACTCCCTGCTCAAGCACCTGCGCGATGGCTGGAGCGTGCTTTCTCCGGAGATCGGCGAATACATCACCGCCATCCCGGCGCAGATGAAGGGCGGCGAGCACTGGTATCAGGGCACGGCCGATGCGGTCTTCCAGAACATCGACCTGCTGGTATGGAATCCGGCCAAATTCATCATCGTGCTTTCCGGCGATCATGTCTATCGCATGGATTATGCCGCGATGCTTGAGCAGCACATCCGCACCGAGGCCGAGGCGACGGTCGCCTGTATCCCGGTACCGCTTCGGGAGGGGCGTCGCTTCGGTGTCATTGAAGCCTCGGGAAACGGCCAGATCACCGGATTCGCCGAAAAGCCCGAGCATCCGAGGCCGCTGTCGGATCAACCGGGCCACTGTCTGGCCTCGATGGGCATCTATATCTTCAACAAGGAACTGCTGATCCATCACCTGGTGGAGGATCAGAACCGGACGGATTCGAGTCATGACTTCGGCAGGGATGTCATCCCGCGCTGGGCCGAATCGGGCCGCGTGTTCGCCTACCGCTTCGGCGGGCCTGGCGGGCGCGTTTCCGGCGACTGCTACTGGCGCGATGTCGGTTCCCTCGATGCCTATTTCGAGGCCAACTTGGATCTGCTCAGGCCCGTGCCGCCGCTGGATCTGTATCAGGAGGACTGGCCGATCCGCACCTATTCCGGCCAGAACCCGCCCTGCCGCACCGGTCCGGCCGGCGACGGCCGCAGGGAGAGACTGAACAATGTCATCCTCGGCAGCGGCACGACGGTCATCGGCGCCTCGGTATCCAATTCGATTCTGTCGAATTTCGTGCGCGTGCAACCTAGGGCCGAAATCGAGGACTCGGTCATCTTCAGCGATGTCCGCATCGGCGAGGGCGCAAGACTCAGGCGCTGCATCGTCGACAAGCATGTCGCCATCCCACCCGGCGAGCGCATCGGCTTTGACCTGGACAGGGAACGAAAGCGCTTCACCGTTTCCGAGAGCGGCGTGACCGTCGTGCCGATGGGCTATCGTTTCGGCTAATGAACATCGCGGTATTGCAGCATCTGCAGATCGAAGGGCCGGGGCTGCTCGGCGACATCATCGCCGGCCGGGGCCATGCGCTGCGAGTGCATCGCCTCTGGCAGCAGCTTCCAGACATCGAGGAACTGCTGGCGGCTGACGGCTGGCTGATCATGGGTGGCCCGGCCTCGGCCCATGATGAAACACCCGTGATTCGATTCTGTCTTGATGCCATCGGCGAAGGGCTGCGGCTTGGCAAGCCGATGCTCGGCATATGCCTGGGTGCGCAGATGCTGGCCAAGGCCGCTGGTGGCGAGATTCGGCCGTCGCCTGTGCGCGAACTTGGCTGGTATCCCGTGTTTCCGACGCCACATGCCCAGGAAGATCCCCTGTTTGCTCCCCTCCCCGCGCAGGGGCTGAACGTCTTTCAGTGGCATGGCGAAACCTTCACGCTTCCGGACGCAGCCACATTGCTTGCCACGCACCCGCGGGTGCCGCATCAGGCCTTCCGCCTGGGGCCGGGGCAGTACGGCCTGCAATTCCATGTCGAGGTCGATGCCGACATGATCGAGACATGGATCAGGGCCGGCAGTAGCGAACGTCAGTTCCTCGGCCAGGCCGGGCTGAAACAGACCCGGCTCCAGACAGCATCCCTTCTGCCCGCCATGCATCGCTTCTGCGACCACCTGACCATGGCCTGGTTGCAGCAGGCGCACGAGATTTCCCGAGGCTGAAAAGAAAACAGGCGACCCGGATGGGCCGCCCGTTCCGAACAAGGCAGGCGCCTAGTGCGAGGCCATGTCCTCTTCGGGATAGGCGCTGATATGGTGGATCGAGCGATCGGCGCCGTGGAACTCATCCTCCTCGCTCAGGCGAATCCCGATCACGGCCCTGATCGCACCGTACACGACAAAGCCGCCGGCCACCGCAATCGCAAGTCCGGTCAGCGTACCGATCAGCTGCGCCATGAAGGTGACCCCTCCGGCGCCACCGAGTCCCGTGGAGCCGAAGATGCCGGCGGCAATGCCGCCCCAGATGCCGGCGCCACCGTGCAGCGGCACCACGCCCAGTACATCGTCGATTTTCATCCTGTTCTGGATGAACTGGAAGCCGAACACGAAGCCCGCGCCGCCCACGGCACCGATCACCAGCGCGCCGATCGGGTGCACGATATCGGAGCCGGCACAGATGGCCACCAAGCCGGCCAGCGCACCGTTATGCACGAATCCGGGGTCGTTCCTGCCGGCCACGAGTGCGGCCACCAGGCCGCCGACCATGGCCAGCAGCGAGTTGATGGCCACCAGGCCCGATGCATCGCCCGCCTTGCCGGCGCTCATGACATTAAAGCCGAACCAGCCGACGCAAAGAATCCACGACCCCAGCGCCAGAAACGGGATATTCGAAGGCAGGATGGCCATGGTGCGCCCATCTCGGGTATAACGCCCCTTGCGCGCCCCGAGCAAAACCACCGCGCCCAGCGCCAGGAAGCCGCCCATGCCGTGCACGATGACGGAGCCGGCGAAATCGTGGAATCCGGCGCCGAAGCTCTTCTCCAGCCAGTCCTGATAGCCGAGATTGCCGCCCCAGATCAGGCCCTCGTAGAACGGATAGATCAGACCTACCAGAATCACCGTCGCCAGCGCATTCGGCCAGAAACGCACGCGCTCGGTGATACCACCGGAGATGATCGCCGGAATCGCCGCGGCAAAGGTCAGCAGAAAGAAGAAATGCACCAGCTCGTAACCATTGGAAACATCGCCAATGACATTGAGTTCGGAAACCGGGGCAAAGAAGTTGATGCCGTAGGCGACCGAAAAGCCCACGAAGAAATAGGCCAG
>CAZDLB010000051.1:0-12644 GCA_964505995.1 uncultured Zetaproteobacteria bacterium | reverse complement strand
AGGGCCAATGCTTGACCGCCCGCAAGCGCTTCGTACGATGCAGCCATTGTGAGCCAGTCCACCCATCCACTGAAAGCCGCCCAGGAGATCTGCCGCGACGACATGCAGCGCGTCAACGACTGCATCCGTGAGAACCTGCAGTCCGATATCATGATGATCCCGGCCATCGGCCATTACATCGTCAACAGCGGCGGCAAGCGGCTGCGGCCGCTGCTGTGCCTGCTGGCTGCCAGGCTTTTCGGCTATGAAGGGGATCGGCATATCCCGCTGGCGGTGGTCGTGGAATTCATCCATACCGCATCGCTGCTGCATGACGATGTCGTGGATTCGTCCGACCAGCGGCGGGGCGCGCCGTCGGCCAACGGGGTATGGGGCAATCAGGCCAGCGTGCTCGTCGGCGACTATCTTTTCTCCCGTGCCTTCCAGATGATGGTGGCCGATGGTGACATGGCGATGCTGAAGCTGATGAGCGATGTCACCAATGCGCTGGCCGAGGGTGAGGTGCTGCAGCTTTCGCGCACCTTCCATCTGGAGATGACCGAGGCCGAATGCCTGGAGGTCATCGAGCGCAAGACCGCGGTGCTGTTCAGGGCCGCGACCGAGGTCGGCGCCAGCGTGGCCGGTCAGGATGACGAGGTTGTCGAGAGACTGGCCGTGTACGGCATGTGCCTGGGCGTGGCCTTCCAGCTGATGGATGATGCGCTGGACTACCTGGCCGAGGCCGAAACGGCCGGCAAGCCGGTCGGGCATGATCTCGAGGAAGGCAAGATCACGCTGCCGCTGATCCATGCGATGCAGGCGGATGCCGAGTTGCGCCGCAAGGTCGAGCAGATTGCCGAGCGGGGCGGTTATGAGGGCGATGAGCGATCCTGGGTGCGGGATCGTGTGGCCAGACATCGTGGTTCCGAGCATGCCATGCAGCGGGCGGCCGATTACGCGGAACAGGCCAAGGCCGCGCTCGGGCAGTATGGCGATGCCGGGATTCGCCAGCTGCTGGTCGAGCTGGCCGATTTCTCCGCTCGCAGGCCGTACTGATCTGCGCTCACTCTTGCGCAGCCGGAAACATCCTTCTATGATGCGCGCCCCTGCGGGATGCAGTCGGTTCTATCCCGCGATCTGTATGCATTCGGGGTGTGGCGCAGCCTGGTAGCGCGTACCGTTCGGGACGGTAAGGTCGGAGGTTCGAACCCTCTCACCCCGACCATTTTTCCTGACATGTCAATCATGGATGCGGCTTGCCCTGCGAGCCGCATCACTTTTTTCGCCCGTTCAACATGCAGCATTCCTTCCCGCAACCGGGGCCGGACTCGGCATCGGGCCGGTTTTGCGCTATGCTTGCAGGGACAGAGGAGGTCATGTGGATGGCGAAGGGTGCGAAAGGCAACGGTGAAGAGGATGTGATCGACCTTGAGGCCAAGAAGACGGCAACCGGCAAGGATGCGGCCGAGGAGATCGAGAAGGCGATGAAGGACGACTCGACGCTGCAGCTGCTGGCCTCGGGCGATCTTTCCGTGTTGCCGCAGCTGGCAGCATCGAGGCCGGCCAGCCGCGTGGACCGGGAGCCGCTGAACATCGATGTCATCATCGAGGAAGTGGCGCGCATGATTGCGACGACCCAGGATCACTACAAATGCATCATGTTCACCGATCTCGAAAGCTCAACCGAATACAAGAAGAACATGGGGCACACGAAGGGCTACATGCGCAACCGCCTTTTCTGCGACATCTGCGAGCATGCGGTCCGACGCTACCACGGGCAGGTGGTCAAGCGTCTGGGGGACGGCATCATGGCGGTCTTCGAGACGGCCATCGACGCGGTGCTGGCGGCGCTGCTGACCAAGCGCAGCATCGCGGCCGGCCGCAAGAAGCTGAAGAAGCTCGTCGGCTCGATGGATTATCGCATCGGCATTACCTGCGGCTATGTGAAGGAGATTCCCGGCGAGACGCAGGACTATATCGGCCATGCGATGGACAAGGGCGCGCGCATCCAGAGCACGGCCCTGCGCAACCAGATCCTGATCGACGAGATCGTCTATGGCCTGATCCATACGAAGATCCGCGACTATTCCGGCGATATCCTGATCGGACCGCCGAAGAATGTGACGCTGAAGGGCGTGGGCGTAAGCACGCTGTATGAGGTTTCACCGAAGGAGCTGGGACTGGAATCCAGTCTGGCGACGCGGCTGAAGCATATCTTCCACTAGGGTCAATACGGGACGGGCAATGAATTCCGCCGCAGGAAGCAGGATTTGCACGTTGCCGGTTCCGGAATCGGCCCTAGTCTGAGATCCAGAACGCAAACCAAGGAGGCAGACGATGAGACATTGGATACTGTGGCTGGCGGCCATCGGCATGATCAGTGGCTGTGCGACGGCCCATCAGGAGCGAGCGGCAACAAGCGGAGCCATCATTGGCGCCACGGCGGGCGCCGTGATCGGAGCGCAGAGCAATCGCGTCGCCGAGGGCGCGGTCATCGGGGGTGTGATCGGCGGCCTGGCCGGGGCGGTGCTGGCCGAAGGTGCCGAGGACCGGGTCGTTCCGAGCGAGCCGCGCTATCACCGGCGTTCATGCGCCCGTGGCCAGTCCTATTTCGACCGTGCGGCCCGGGCACGCAACCTCGATCGCAAGATCGCGCTGATGCGCGAGGGGCTGCGGCTGTGCCCGCAGAACCCGGCAGCCCACAACGATCTGGGCGTGGCCCTGATGCTTCGCGGCGAGCGTGGCGATTACCGCGAGGCGGCCGCGCATTTCCGCCATGCGCTGCGTATCGATCCCGACTATGTGCCGGCGCGCAGGAATCTGGCCCGGCTGGAGCGTGGCTTCCGCCATCATCGCCGAATGCATCATGAGCATCGCGGTCATCACAAACATGAATACCGCGACGAACATGAGGACGATGAGTGGCACCGGGACGATCGCTACGAGGATGATTGAGCGCTTCGTTCGACGGATCGGGTCCGGGGGTCCTGGCCCCCGGAGCGATCTGGGTTCGGGGCCCATGGCCTGAATCCTTAATCTCCGCTTCATTGTGCCGATAGATGCTTAACGGGCAGAGATATGGTGAAGCAGCATGCAGGATGATCGAATCACAGGGGAGTCACAGGGCAGCGAGGACTTCCAGGAGCTGATGCAGTCCGTCTCCTTCGAGTTGGAGCGGGATCTGCGGCTGCATCCGCAGAAGCTGGAACTGGGCAAAATGGAGCTGCTGACCGACAGCATCCGGCTGAAGTTTGCCACGATCGAGAACCGGCTGCGCGAGTATGTGATGGCGCCGGACGCGCGGCTGCGTGACGAGCTGCGCGCGATGATCAAGCGCTATCTCGCCGTCATCAATGCCAATCCGCTTTTTCCGCTGCATTTTCGTCTGAAGGTGCTGGGGGCGCTGGAAAGGCATCTGGACCTTTTCGATGCCGAGATGACCTCACAGGTGCTCAATGCCCACAAGATCGGCATCCAGCTTGTGCAGCGCGAGGCGAGGAAGCGGCCGGAATACCGGGGCGTGCTCGTCGATCTGATCGCCAATGCGCTGGAGCTGGCTGAACAGCTTCTGTTCGACACCTTGCGGCAGCATCGTGCGCCGCATGTCATCGCGATGCGCCAGGCGCTGGATCTGATGCGCCTGGGACTGCTGATCGCGCCGACGGTCGGGGAGTCCTGCAGCGAGGGGGTGCATCGTCTGCGCACGGCGGTTGCAGCGCATGAGCTCTTGCGCTGCATGGACATGTATGCGCGCAGCGACGAGCAGCAGCAGATGATTCGTCAGGAGCTCCGGCGCTACTGTGAACGCGTCACGCCGGAGCTCTATGCCCGCGGGCGAGCGTTGCCGGCCGCGGCCAATGTCTATCTGCTGAGCTCGATTACGCAGCCGCATCTGCCGCCAATGAAGATGACCCGCCTGCCCGGGAAGGCGGAGCATGATGTGATCGTCATGCCGCTGGATGCGTTGCTGGCCGGCATCAATCGGGACCTGAAGCTGGCCCGGAAGGTTCGGCAGACCGGGATCAACGGCCGGCGTGAGGAGCACGGCAAGCTGCTGATGACCGAGAAGCGTTATCGCCAGATCATGCAGGGTACGGCGGTGATTCGCCATTCGCTGCAGTCGATCAGTCGCCGCAATGCCCGGCATCGCGTCGAGGGGGCCAGAGCACTGATCGAAACGAACATGAGCGAAGCGTTCGATCGTTTTTCGACCGCCGGCCCGGGGTTGAGTGACGAGATGCTCACCGATGCGGAGAAGCGCCAGGCCTGGTCCGTCGTCAACATCTCGGAGGGTGGCGCGGCCCTGCAGCGCCTGGGTCAATCCTGGGGGGATATCCGGTGCGGCGCACTGATCGGCATCCGCTGGGTGGGGCAGCGGATCGGCAGCCCACTGGCCATCGTGCGCTGGTTTCGGGAGAGCAAGCCCGGGGAACAGAGCCTGGGCATCGAGTTCGTCCGTGGGGCGCTGCGTCCGACCCGGGGCATGCTGGTCGGTGACCAGTCCGTTCCGATGTCGCGCCGCTGCTCGCTGCTGTTTGAGGAAACGAACCCGAAACTTGTCTGGTTCCCGTTTGGCGACATGCAGCCGGGCGCGTCGCTGATCTATCTGTTCGAGGGCGAGGGGATTCGCTGTCATGTGGCCCGGGTGAAGGCCCGCGGGCCGAATTACAGCCTGTGTGAGCTCAGTTTCGACCAGGTGGATGGCCATTATTTCACGGTGCAGGCGGAATCGCTGCTGTAGTCCGGGCCATCGCTTTAATGCATCGTCTCTTTCGGCTATCATGCGGCGCTTCCTGAAACGGAGGTGCGAGACGCATGAGCGAGCTGGTGATTGGCGAGGGTCTGACATTCGATGATGTGCTGCTGGTGCCCCAGGCCAGCCGGGTACTGCCGCGCACGGCCGATACCTCCTCGCAGCTGACGAAGAAGATCCGCCTGAATATCCCGGTTCTGTCCGCAGCCATGGATACCGTGACCGAATCCGGCACGTCGATTGCGCTGGCCCAGGAAGGCGGTATCGGCATCATCCACAAGAACCTGACACCCGAGCAGCAGGCGTCCGAGGTGCGCCGGGTCAAGCGCTACGAGGCCGGCGTCGTGCAGGATCCGCTGACGGTCAGCGAGGACATGAGGCTGGCCGATGTGCAGCGGCTGGCGCGTGAAAACGGCTTTTCCGGCTTCCCGGTCATCGGCAAGGACGGCAAGCTTGCCGGCATCATCACCAATCGCGACATTCGTTTCGAACGCGATCCGGCCCGTCCGGTATCCGAGATGATGACCGGGCTGGAGCGGCTCGTCAGCGTGCGCCCGGGCACCGATCTGGAGACCTGCAAGGATCTGTTCCGCGAGCATCGCATCGAAAAGCTTCCCATCGTCGATGATGAAGGACGGCTGCAGGGCATGATCACCGTGCGCGACATCGAGAAGGCGACGGCGTTCCCGCATGCCGTCCGCGATGATCTGGGGCGCCTGCTGGTTGGCGCGGCGATCGGCGTGGGCGAGAAGGAGCTTGAGCGTTTCGAGGCCCTGATGGCGGTTGGCGTGGATGTGATTGTCGTCGATACCGCGCATGGGCATTCCAGGGGCGTGATCGAGCAGGTGCGCGAGATCAAGCGGCAGCATGGCGATGATATCCAGGTCATCGGCGGCAACATTGCCACTGCCGAGGCCGTGCGCGATCTGGCCGATGCCGGGGCCGATGCGGTCAAGGTCGGCATCGGGCCCGGTTCGATCTGCACGACGCGCATGATCGCCGGTGTCGGTGTGCCGCAGCTGACGGCGATCATGCAGTGCGCAGCCGAGGCGCGGAAACTCGGTGTGCCGGTGATTGCCGATGGCGGCATCAAGTTCTCCGGCGATTTCGCCAAGGCGATCGCGGCCGGCGCATCCACCTGCATGTTCGGCTCGATGTTCGCCGGTACCGAGGAGGCGCCGGGCGAGAAGATTCTCTATCAGGGACGTACCTACAAGGCCTATCGCGGCATGGGTTCGATCGGCGCGATGAAGCAGGGGAGCAAGGATCGCTACTTCCAGGGCGATGTGGACGAGGCGATGAAGCTCGTTCCGGAGGGCATCGAAGGGCGCGTGGCCTACAAGGGCGCGCTCAGCGACATCCTGCATCAGCTGGTTGGCGGCCTCCGGGCCTCGATGGGCTATGTCGGCGCAGGCTCGATTGCCGAGATGCATGAGCGTGCCCGTTTCGTGCGCATTACCGGCGCGGGGCTCCGCGAGAGCCACGTGCATGATGTCACGATCACCGAGGAAGCCCCGAACTATCGCCTGGACTCCTGATATGGATTGCAGGCCGCGAACGGCACTACGAAGGGACAGGGCCTGACAAGCTATGAAAGAAAAGATTCTGATCCTCGATTTCGGCTCCCAGTACACCCAGCTGATCGCCCGGCGGGTGCGCGAGGCCGGCGTCTACAGCGAGCTGCATCCGTGGGACATGGACGAGGCCGAGATTCGCGCCTTTGCGCCGTCCGGCATCATTCTCTCCGGCGGGCCGAATTCGGTCTATCAGGATGAAACGCCGGTGGCTCCTGCGGTCGTTTTCGAGCTTGGCGTGCCGGTGCTTGGCATCTGTTACGGCATGCAGACCATGGCCGCACAGCTTGGCGGTGCCGTCGAGACCGGCGAGGTGCGGGAATTCGGCTATGCCGAGGTGCTGACCAGCGGCGATTCGGCGCTGTTGCGCGGCATCGAGGATCGCAGCGACGGCCGGCTCGATGTCTGGATGAGTCATGGCGACAAGGTCACCGCGCTGCCGGACGGCTTCCATGTGATCTGCAGCAACGATCACACGCCGATCGCCGGCATGGCCGACGAGTCCCGGCGCTTCTATGCGCTGCAGTTTCACCCGGAGGTGACGCACACGAAGCAGGGCAAGGCCATTCTGTCGCGATTCGTGCATCAGATCTGCGGCTGCTCAAGCAGCTGGACGATGCCGAACTACATCGAAACGGCCGTGGCCCAGATCCGCGAGCAGGTCGGCGACGAGGAGGTCATCCTCGGGCTTTCCGGCGGCGTGGACTCATCGGTGGCGGCGGCGCTGCTGCATCGCGCGATCGGCGAGCAGCTGACCTGCGTCTTCGTGGACAATGGCCTGCTGCGGCTGAACGAAGCCGAGCAGGTGATGGATACGTTCGCGCGTCACATGGGCGTGAAGGTGGACATGGTGGATGCGGCCGATCGCTTCATGGAGGCGCTGGCCGGTGTGGCCGATCCGGAGCAGAAGCGCAAGATCATCGGCCGCGAATTCGTGCATATCTTCCAGGAAGAAGCTGAGAAGATGCCGAATGCCCGCTGGCTGGCGCAGGGCACGATCTATCCCGATGTCATCGAATCGGCCGGTTCCAAGACCAAGAAGGCGCATACGATCAAGAGCCACCATAATGTCGGCGGCCTGCCGGAGACACTGCATCTGAAGCTGCTGGAGCCGCTCAGGGAGCTGTTCAAGGACGAGGTGCGCGAGCTCGGGGTGGCGCTGGGTCTGCCGCGCGACATGGTCTATCGCCATCCGTTCCCCGGCCCGGGACTCGGGGTGCGCATCCTGGGTGAGGTGAAGAAGGAATATGCCGATCTGCTGCGTCGGGCGGATGCGATCTTCATCGAGGAGCTGCGTGCCTCCGGCTGGTATGACAGGACCAGCCAGGCCTTCGCGGTGTTCCTGCCGGTGAAATCGGTCGGCGTGATGGGCGATGGCCGGACCTATGAATGGGTCGTGGCGCTGCGGGCCGTGCAGACCCAGGATTTCATGACGGCGCACTGGGCGGAGCTGCCGCATGCGCTGCTGGCCAAGGTGTCCAACCGCATCATCAACGAGGTGCGCGGCATCAACCGCGTGGTCTACGATGTTTCCGGCAAGCCGCCGGCGACGATCGAGTGGGAGTGATTCCGTTCGTACGGCTTGCCAGGCGGAAGGCTTGCCACTACGTTGGCTGCCGGGCGCAATCCGAAACGCAAACTGAAAACAAGGGGAAACCATGAACAGGAAAGGAAAGATCATGATGCTGCTGCTGGCTGTCGGGCTGGCCGCATGCAGTCAGCCGCAACAGCCGGAAAAGGCCGCTGATACCGTGGACCTGACGAGCGAGAGCGCCAAGCTCAGCTATGCGATCGGCCTGGACGTCGGCCAGTCGCTGAAGTCGCTGAATGCCGAGATCGATCAGCAGGCCTTCATGGCTGCGATTGCCGATCGTCTGGATGAACGGCCGCTGAAGATGGAGGCGCAGGAGGCGGCCAAGGTCAAGCAGGCCTTCTTCAAGGCCCGCGCCGAAAAGCAGATGGCCGAGCGCAAGGCCAAGGGTGAGGCCAACCGGAAGGCCGGTGAGAAGTTCCTGGCCGAGAACGCCAAGAAGCCGGGCGTGAAGGTCACCGATTCCGGTCTGCAGTATGAGGTTCTCAAGCAGGGCGATGGCCCAAGGCCCAAGGCGACGGATAAGGTGACGGTGCATTATCGCGGCACGCTGCTGGATGGCACGGAGTTCGATTCCTCCTATTCGCGCGGTCAGCCGGCGACCTTTCCGCTCAACGGCGTCATCAAGGGCTGGACCGAGGGCGTGCAGCTGATGAATGTCGGCTCGAAGTACCGCTTCTATATCCCGGCGGAGCTGGCCTATGGCGAGCGCGGTGCGGGCAATCGCATCGAACCGAACAGCACGCTGATCTTCGATGTCGAACTGCTCGGCATTGGCGATGCGAAGCCTGCGGCTCAGCCAAAGGACGCGGGCCAGAAATAGCATGTTCTCCAGGCTGAGCGAGAAACTCGGGGGCATTGCCGAGCGCCTGCGCGGCGCGGCGCGGGTCTCCGAGGCGGATCTGGATGCGACGCTGCGCGAGATGCGGCTGGCGTTGCTCGAGGCGGATGTGGCCCTGCCGGTGGTGCGGCATCTGCTGGCCGAGGTGCGCGAGCGCGCGCTGGGCGCCGAGGTGGCCAGGAGCCTGCAGCCGGGCCAGGTCATCATCAAGATCCTGCACGATGCGCTGGCCGATATCCTTGGTGGCCAGCGGCGCGACCTGGACCTGAGCCGCATTCCGTCCGTGATTCTTCTCTGCGGGCTGCAGGGTGCGGGCAAGACGACGACGGCCGGCAAGCTGGCCCGGCTGCTGGCCTCTCAGGGGCGCAAGGTGGCGCTGACCAGCGTGGATGCCACGCGCCCTGCGGCACGCGAGCAGCTGCAGGTGCTGGCCGGGCAGGTGGATGTGCCGTATCTGGCGGGCGAAGGGGCTTCGGCAGCCGAGATGGCGGCCTCGGCCGTGCGTCAGGCCGGCCAGAGTGGCCTGCATGTATTGATCCTGGACACCGCCGGACGGCAGGTCGTCGATGAGGCGCTGATGGCCGAGATTCGCGAGGTCGGCGAGAAGGTCCATGCCTCCGAACGGCTGCTGGTGCTGGATTCGATGACCGGTCAGACGGCGCTGGCGATTGCCGAGCAGTTCCATGCGGCGGTGGACCTGACCGGCTGCATTCTGACCAAGACTGACGCCGATGTGCGTGGCGGCGCGGCATTGTCCGTGGCGCACAGCACCGGTGTACCGGTCCGTTATGTCGGTACCGGCGAGAAGGTGGATGCCTTCGAGGTCTTCGATCCGCAGCGTTTTGCCGGCCGCATCCTCGGCCAGGGCGATGTCGTGGGGCTCGTCGAGAAGATTCAGGCCAGCGTCGATCAGGAGAAGGCCGAGAAGCTTGCGAAGAAGGTCAAGAAGGGCTCCTTCGATCTCGAGGACTTTGCCGAGCAGCTCGGGCAGATGCAGAACATGGGCGGCATGAGCAGCATGCTGAAGATGCTGCCGGGCGTGAAGCTGCCGGCCGAGGCGCTGGCCCAGATGGACGACAGGCCGATCCGCCGCATGCAGGCGATGATCTATTCGATGACGCCGAAGGAGCGGCGCTACCCGAAGATCATCAACGGCAGCCGCAAGAAGCGCATTGCCGCCGGATCCGGGACGAGCATCCAGGAGCTGAACCAGATGCTCAAGCAGTTCGCCCAGATGCAGAAGATGATGAAGAAGATGAAGGGCTCCAAGGGCAAGCGCCTGATGGCGCAGATGGCCGGCCGGCTTGGCGGCCTGGGCGGGGGCGGCATGCCGCCGGGGATGCCGAAGCTCTGAGTGCGCATGCGCCGCAGGTCCAGGGCGGCGATGACGCAGAGGTTGCTAGGAGGGGTCCGGCACACTATAGTGCGCGACCTGATTTTTCGGAGGTACTGAACATATGGCAACCGTAATTCGTTTGCAGCGTGGTGGTCGCAAGAAACGCCCGTTCTATTCCGTGGTCGTCGTCGACTCCCGCAAACGTCGCGATGGCGCTTTCATCGAGAAGCTCGGCTACTATGATCCCTGCCGCGAGCCGGATGTTGTCGAGATCGATCTCGAGCGCGTCAAGGCCTGGACGGATCAGGGCGCTCAGGTATCGCCGCGTGTTGCCAGTATCATCCGCATGGCCGAGGAAGGCCCGGAAGCCCGTGCCGAAAAGGCCAGGGCCGCCAGGGAAGCGAAGGAAGCTGCGAAGAAGGCTGCTGAGGAAGCGAAGAAGGCCGAGGAAGAGGCTGCCCGCAAGGCCGAGGAAGAGGCCAAGGCGGCTGAAGAGGCTTCCGAGGCGGAGTCCGCAGGCGAAGAGGAAAACACTGACGCCTGATCGTTTTCTTGAACTCGGTGTCATCCAAGGGGCCCATGGCCTGAAGGGGACGCTGGTCATCTATTCCAATACCCGGCCTGCGCAAGCAATCGCCGGGTATTCTTTTTGGTGGCTCGGCGATTCCGCGGAATCGGCGCAGCGCTATCGGGTGCTTCGCTGCTGGCGCCATGGCAGGCGCATCCTGGCCCAGCTTGAGGGTATCGGCGACTGCAATGCGGCCGGCAGCTTGCGGGACAAGAAGATCTTCGTGCCGCGCGAGCATGTGGATGTGGGCGAGGATGAATACCTCTGGGCGGATCTGATCGGCTGCCGGGTCTATGCCGACGGCCGGCTTCTGGGCGAGGTGACGGCGCTGGAGGAATACGGCGCGCAGGACAATCTGATCGTGGTCGGCGATGCGGATGCCGAGCAGCCCGGCGAATGGATGCTGCCGTTCGTGGCCGAGGTGATCGAGGCCGTGGACCTTGAGGATGGGCGCATCGACGTGCACCTGCCCGAGGGAATGGACGCATGTTTCACACCCAGGTTCTGACGCTTTTCCCGGAATTCTTCCATTCGCCGATGTCCTGTTCGATTCCGAGCCGGGCGCTGGCGGCCGGCATCATCTCGTTCGAGGCCATCCAGATTCGCGATTTCGCGCTCGACAAGCACCGCAAGGTGGACGATGCGCCATACGGCGGCGGCCCGGGCATGGTCATGAAGCCGGAGCCGGTCGTCGCGGCGATCCGCGAGGCGCGCATCCGCCAGCCGGAAACCACGGTCATCATGCTCACGCCATCCGGCGACACCTTCACCCAGAACAAGGCGCTGGACTATGCCGCCCGTCCCGGCATCACGCTGCTGTGCGGCCGCTATGAGGGCTTTGACGAGCGTATCGTCGAATATGTCGATGAGCAGTTGTCCCTTGGTGACTATGTGCTCTCCGGTGGCGAGCCGGCCGCGATGTGCGTGCTCGATGCGGTGATCCGGCTGCTGCCCGGCGTGCTTGGCAGCCCCGAATCGGCCGTGCTCGATTCCTTCAGCGAGGACGGCATTCTGGACTGGCCGCATTATACGCGGCCGGAGGAATTCGAGGGCCGGCGCGTGCCCGAGGTGCTGCTGTCGGGCAACCATGCCGAGATCGAGAAATGGCGTCGGGAGCAGTCGCGCATGCGCAGCGAGGCGCGCAGGAAAAGGCGGGAAGGCAGGGGCTGATGTTTCCCGAGGTCTTCCGCCGACGCCTGGCCGGGATCGTCGGCGAGCGGGCCTTCGATGCCATCCTTGAGCGGCTGCAGGCCAGGGCCGAGTGCTGTTTCCGCATCCAGCGGTCCCGGCTGGGCGAGGATGAGGACGCCGATTCGGTGATCCGGCGGCTCAGGCAGGACGGGCTGGAGGTTGTGCCGCTGCCGTGGCTGGATCGCATGTTCACGCTGCCGGCATCCCAGCGGCGGCGGCTCGTGGATCATCCGCTGACCCGCGATGGCCGGATCTATATCCAGAATCCGTCCAGTCTGATGGCCGTGCTGGCGCTGGATCCGCAGCCGGGCGAGGAGGTGCTGGACATGTGCGCGGCCCCCGGCGGCAAGACGCTGGCCATCGTCGATGCGATGGACGGCAAGGGCAGGGTCGCCGCGGTCGAGGCCGTGCGCGGACGCTTCTTCAAGCTCAGGCACATGATGCAGGTCCATGGCGCCGATATCGTGCAATGCTATCAGGCCGATGCGCGGCAGCTCTGGCGCAAGGTGCCGGAACGTTTCGATCGCATTCTGCTCGATGCGCCGTGCTCGTCCGAGGCACGCATTCGCGGCGACGCTCCCGAGGCATGGCGCTTCTGGAGCGATAAAAAGAGCCGCGAGATGAGCCGCAAGCAGGCCGCGCTGATCCGCAGCGCCTTCGACTGCCTGAAGCCCGGCGGCGTGCTGCTCTACTGCACCTGCACCTATGCGCCGGAGGAGAACGAGCTGATCGTGCAGTCGCTGCTGGATCGGCATGGGGAGCGGCTGAGTATCGAGAAACTGTGCCTTCCTTGCCCGGAGACGATGCCGGG
>CAZDLB010000050.1:0-12645 GCA_964505995.1 uncultured Zetaproteobacteria bacterium | reverse complement strand
TCTATGGCCAGATGAACGAGCCTCCGGGCAACCGTCTGCGCGTGGCGCTGACGGGTCTTACGATGGCGGAATACTTCCGCGACGAAGGCCGCGACGTGCTGATCTTCATCGACAACATCTATCGCTACTCGCTGGCCGGTGTCGAGGTGTCCGCACTGCTCGGCCGCATGCCTTCGGCCGTGGGCTACCAGCCGACGCTGGCCGAGGAAATGGGCAGGCTGCAGGAGCGCATCGCCTCGACGAAGGTTGGTTCGATCACGTCCGTGCAGGCCGTCTATGTGCCGGCCGACGATCTGACCGATCCGGCGCCTGCGACGACCTTCGCGCATCTGGACTCGACGATCGTGCTGTCGCGTCAGATTGCCGAGCTTGGCATCTACCCGGCCGTGGATCCGCTGGATTCGACCTCGCGTCAGCTGGATCCGAAGGTCGTGGGTCTGGAGCATTATGAGGTGGCCCAGGGCGTGCAGAAGACGCTGCAGAAGTACAAGGAGCTGCAGGACATCATCGCGATTCTCGGCATGGATGAGCTCTCCGATGAGGACAAGCTGACCGTGGCGCGTGCCCGCAAGATCCAGCGCTTCCTGTCGCAGCCGTTCCATGTGGCCGAGGTGTTCACCGGCGCGCCGGGTGTCTACGTCAAGCGCGATGATACCATTGCCGCGTTCAAGGGCATTCTCAACGGCGATTACGACCACCTGCCCGAGCAGGCCTTCTACATGGTCGGCTCGATCGACGAGGCGGTCAAGAAAGCCGAGAAGATGGCGGCCAAGGGCTGATGGCTTCCACCGTTCATGTCCTGGTGGCCACGCCGGAGCGCGAGGTCTATCGCGGCGAGGCCGAAATGCTGGTCGCGCCCGGTATCGCCGGCGAACTGGGTATCCTGCCGAAGCATGCGCCGCTGCTGTCGCAGCTGACGGCCGGGGAGCTGCGCATCACCCGTGGCGAAGAGGTGGATGAGGTGTTCGTCTCCGGCGGCTTCATGGAAGTGCAGCCGGACATGATCACCGTGCTGGCCGATTCGGCCGAGCGCGCCACCGACTTCGACGAGGCTCAGGCCATCGAGGCCGAGCGCAAGGCGCGCGAGATGATCGAGAAGCGCGAGGGCGATGTCGATCTGGCCAAGGCCGAGGCGGAGCTGGCGATCATGGTTTCGCGTCTGGAGTGGATCCGCAAGAAAAAGAAACATTGATTGCCTGGAAAAAGCATAGAGCATGGGGCCGCACGCGTTGCGGCCCCATTTTTTTGTATCGCAAGTTTCGGAGCATGACATGAGTGAACCCCTGCATTATCCCGATCTGATCGTCTGTGTCCTGGCTGCCGGCCAGGGCAAGCGCATGCGCTCCAGTCTGCCGAAGGTGCTTCATCCGGTACTGGGCAAGGCGATGATCGAGCATGTGCTGCATACGGTCGAGGAGCTTCAGCCCAAGGGGATCGCGGTTGTGACCGGCGATGGCTCGGATCAGGTCCGGGCCCATATCGGCCAGCCGGCGAACCTCGAATGGGTGCTGCAGGACAAGCAACTGGGTACCGGGCATGCGGTCAAGCAGTGCGAGGAAGTCTGCGAGCATGCGAGCGATATCATGATCGTCTGCGGCGATACGCCGCTGCTGACCTGTCAGACGCTGGATCACCTGGCGCGTGCGCATCGCGACAGCGGTGCCGAGGTCACTTTCCTCTCAGCCGTACTCGAGGATCCGTTCGGCTACGGACGCGTGATACGAGATTCTGACGGCAACATCACCGCGATCGTCGAGGAGCGGGATGCCGATGAACAGCAGAAGGCCATCCGCGAGGTGACCAGCGGCATCTACTGCGTCAAGCAGAATGTGCTGTTCAAGCTTCTGCATCAGATCGGCAACAAGAATGCCCAGGGCGAGTATTACCTGCCGGACATCGTGCCGCTGGCGCTGAAGGCCGGCATGAAGGTGCATGCGATCCAGATGCACGATGTCAACGAGATCATCGGCGTCAATGACCGCGTGCAGCTGGCTCGCGCCGAGGCCTACATGCAGAAACGCATCATCGAGGACTGGCAGCGCGCCGGCGTGACCATCGAGCAGCCCCAGACGGTGCGCATCGAGGCGACGGTGCGTCTGGGAACCGACGTGCGCATCGGTGCCGGCACCCAGCTTCTCGGCAACACGACGGTCGGCGATGAATGCGTCATCGGTCCCTATGCGGTGCTCGAGGATGCATGGCTCGATGATCGCGTCACGATCCGGCCGTTCACGCATATTGCATCGGCGACCGTCGCGTCACTGGCCCAGGTCGGCCCGTTCGCTCACCTCCGGCCCGGGGCGCAGCTCGATGAGCGGGTGCGCATCGGCAATTTCGTCGAGATCAAGAAATCGGTGATTGGCCGCGGCAGCAAGGTCAACCACCTGAGCTACATCGGGGATACGTCGATGGGCGAGGACTGCAATATCGGGGCCGGCACGATTACCTGCAACTACGATGGCGCCAACAAGTTCGAAACCGCGATCGGCGACCGGGTCTTTGTCGGCTCCGATACCAAGCTGGTCGCGCCGGTTCGGGTCGGCGATGACGCAACGATCGGCGCCGGCAGCATCATCACCCGCGATGTTCCCGAGGGCGGGCTGACGCTGTCCGCACGTCCGGATCAGCGGCATCTGCCGAACTGGAAGCGGCCGCAGAAGGGCCGCTGATGTGCGGCATCGTCGGAGCGATCGGGCGGCGCAATGTCGTTCCGCTGCTGATCGAAGGCCTCAAAAGGCTGGAATACCGCGGCTATGACTCGGCCGGGCTTGCGGTGCGTACCGATGAAGGGGAGCTGAAACGCTTCCGGTCGCTGGGCAAGGTGGCCAGGCTGGAGGCGCTGGTCCGGTCGCAACCGGTGGAAGGAAACCTCGGTATCGCGCATACGCGCTGGGCCACCCACGGCGTGCCGGCCGAGCGCAATGCCCATCCCCAGATGAGCGGCGTGCGCGTGGCCATCGTGCATAATGGCATCATCGAGAATCACCAGCCGCTGCGCGATCGCCTGGACTCGCTCGGATATCGCTTTACCTCCGAAACCGATACCGAGGTGATCGCACACCTGATGGCGCATCATCTCGATGCGGGTCTGGATCTGCTGCAGGCGGTGCGCCGGACTGTTGGCGAGCTTAAGGGCGCCTATGCGCTGGCGGCCGCCTCGCCCGAGGATGGTGAGCGCATCGTGGTCGCCCGGCTTGGAAGTCCGCTGGTGATTGGCCTGGGGGATGGCGAGAATTTCATTGCCTCCGATGCGCTGGCGCTTGCCGGGGAAACGCAGCGCTTCATCTTTCTGGAGGACGGGGATATCGCCGAGATTCGCCGCGATGGCGTGACCGTGTTCGATGCCGAAGGCAAGGCGGTTGAGCGGCCGGTGATCCAGTCCGATCTGCAGCATCAGGCGGCGGACAAGGGGCCGTATGCGCATTTCATGCTCAAGGAGATCCATGAGCAGCCGGGCGTGGTGGCCGAAACGCTGGAGGGCCGCATCCACGAGGGGAGACTGCTCGAGGACAGCTTCGGCCATCGCGTGCGCGAGCTGCTGGATGCGACCCGGCATGTGCAGATCGTCGCCTGCGGCACGAGCTACCATGCAGGACTGGTGGCGCGATACTGGCTGGAGGAGGTCGGCATCGGCTGCAGCGTCGAGGTGGCCAGCGAGTACCGCTACCGCAGGCATGTCGTGCCCGACGGATCCCTGCTGATCACGATCTCGCAGTCGGGGGAAACGGCCGATACGCTGGCCGCGCTGCGTCAGAGCAGGGGGATGGGATTCGTCGGCAGTCTCGCCATCTGCAATGTGCCGGAAAGTTCGCTGGTGCGCGAGTCCGATGCAGTGATGATGACAAGGGCGGGAACGGAGATCGGCGTGGCCTCGACCAAGGCCTTCACGACGCAGCTGACCGTGCTGCGGCTGTTGACGATCGCACTGGCCAGGCGGGCTGGTGTGGATACGGCTCGGCTGGAGGCCATGGTTCGCGAGCTGCATGCACTGCCACGCCAGATCGAGGTCGTGCTGGAGTCGGCCGATGCGATCCGGGAGATGGCCAAAGGCTTTGCCGACAAGGCCAATGCGCTGTTTCTCGGGCGCGGGCCGTTCTATCCGGTGGCCATGGAAGGGGCGCTGAAGCTCAAGGAGATCTCGTATATCCATGCCGAGGCCTATCCGGCCGGCGAACTCAAGCATGGACCGCTGGCGCTGGTGGATGAGTCGATGCCCGTGGTCTGCGCGCTGCCGGATGACCCACTGCTGGAGAAGGTGCTGTCCAATCTGCAGGAGGTGCGGGCCCGCGGCGGGGAGATGTATCTGTTCTCCGATCACAAGGTGCGCATCGATCTGGACCATTATCACAACCTGACGCTGGCGGATATCCATCCGGGCACGGCCCCGATCGTCTATACCGTGCCGTTGCAGCTGCTCGCCTATGAGGTGGCCCTGCTCAAGGGCACGGATGTGGATCAGCCGCGCAATCTGGCGAAATCCGTCACCGTTGAATGAGTTCAGGCATCCGGGAAGCACATGCCGGACTTTGACAGTTCCGGATTCAGTCTCTACGCTAAGCAAAGCGTGAGGATACAGGGGACGACAAGGCTGTACGGCATCATCGGCTGGCCGGTGAAACATTCGCTGTCGCCGCTCTTTCAGTCCCGGTTCCTGACAGGCAGCGGCGTGGATGCCGTTTATGTGCCGTTCGGGGTCAGGCCCGAAATGCTGCAGCAGGCCATGGAGGGTCTGTGGGCGCTGAATGTGGAGGGTTTTAACGTGACGGTACCCCACAAGGAGGCAGTGCTGGAATATGTCCTGGCCGATGCCGACGTGGCCATGATCGGTGCGGCCAATACCGTGCGCCGGGGGCCGAATGGCTGGGAGGCGACGAATACGGACCACAAGGGACTGCGCTCGGTCCTGGACGGTCTGGAGATCGGGCTTGGAGGCGCGCATGCGCTTCTGATCGGCGCCGGCGGCACGGCCCGGGCCGTGCTTCACGCGCTGGCCGACTGTGGACTGGAGCGCCTGTACCTGGCCAATCGCAATCCAGAACGGCAGCGCAGGCTCGCGGATGCGGCGCGCGCCGCCTACGCGGATCTGCCGCTGGAAGCGATCGACTGGAGTCAGGAGGCCATCTCCGAGGCGGCGAAACGGAGCCTGCTGGCGATCAATGTGACCTCGATCGGGCTTTCGCCGGAGGATATCTTTCCGTTTGACATTCCGGGCGAGGGCTATGCCGTGGATGTGGTCTACCAGCCCAGCGGCGAAACCGCCTTTCTGCGGGCATGTCCCGAACGGGTCGGTGTGGACGGGCTGCCGATGCTGATCGCCCAGGGGGCGGAATCCTTCGCCTGGTGGCATCAGGGAATGATGCCCGACCGGCTGGATACGCTGCAGTGGATGGAATCCCGGCTGGGGCGCAGGCCGGCTGAACTTCCCGGGTGGAGGAAGGCGGCATGAAGCAGACGCGCCTGGGCGATATCCTGCTGCGCCAGCAGAAGATCACGCGCGAGCAGCTCGACAACTGCATTCGCGAGGCCCGGCTGCATGGCGACACGCTGACCTCGCAGTTGGTCAAGCAGGGCATTTTTACCGAGGAGGAGCTGGTCAAGTTCATCGCCAAGTCCTTCGGCCGGCCGGCCATCGATCTGGACAAGATCGAGATCGAGCCGAATCTGGCCAAGATTCCCAAGGACGTGATGCGCAAGAACATGGTGCTTCCGGTCCGGCGCAAGGGCAATGTGCTGACGCTGGCCGTCGCCGATCCGTATGACATCAACAGCCTGGATGAGGTGGCCTTCATCAGCGGCTGTCAGGTCGATGTCGTCATCGTGGCCGAATCGCAGCTGCTGGCCCGCCTGGAAGAGGATGTGGCCGATGATCAGCATCTCGAGGAGCTGATGGGCGACATGGGCGCCAGCGACATGGAGGTCGTGGACACCAGCGAGGAGGATCTGGACGAGCATACGCTGTCGGCGGAAACCGAGGCCGCCCCTGTCGTCAAGCTCGTGAACCTGATTCTGCTCGATGCGATCAAGCGCGGCGCCTCGGATATCCATCTGGAGCCCTATGAAAAGGTGTTGCGCGTGCGCTATCGCATCGACGGCGTGCTGCACGAGATCATGCGGCCGCCGATGAAGATGAAGGAGGCGCTGGTCTCGCGTCTGAAGATCCTGGCGCGGCTGGACATCTCCGAGCGCCGCATCCCTCAGGACGGTCGCATCAAGCTGCGGCTGTCCAAGGCCAAGACCGTCGACTTCCGTGTGTCGGTTCTGCCGACCCTGTTCGGCGAGAAGGTGGTGCTGCGTCTGCTGGATCCATCCAGCCTGCAGCTGGACATGACCAAGCTCGGCTACAGCGAGCAATCGCTGAAATGGCTGAAGGAGGCGATTCACAAGCCCTACGGCATGGTGCTGGTCACCGGTCCGACCGGATCGGGCAAGACGGTCAGCCTGTATTCCGCCGTCTCCGAGCTGAATCAGCCCGGGGTGAACATCTCCACGGCCGAGGATCCGGTCGAGTTCAATTTCATGGGCATCAATCAGGTGAACGTGCATCCGGAGATCGGACTGGACTTTCCGGCCGTGCTGCGCTCGTTCCTGCGTCAGGATCCCGACATCATCCTGATCGGCGAGATCCGCGACTATGAGACCGCGGCCATCGGCATCAAGGCGGCGCTGACCGGGCACATGGTGCTGGCCACACTGCATACGAACGATGCGCCCTCGACGATGAACCGCCTGGTCAACATGGGCGTCGAATCCTTTCTCGTCGGCTCGGCGGTGAATCTGGTTTCCGCCCAGCGGCTGGCGCGGCGCATCTGCTCCGAATGCAAGGAGCCGCTTGAGGTGCCTCCGGAATCGCTGATCGATGCCGGCGTTCCGGAGTCCGAGGTCGGCGAATATCATCCGATGACCGGCAAGGGCTGTCCGAACTGCAATGGCACCGGCTACAAGGGGCGGACCGGCATCTATCAGGTGATGCCGATGTTCGAGGAGATTCGCGAGGCGGTGTATGCCGGCAAAAATGCGGACGAGATCAATGCCATTGCGGTATCCAAGGGCGTGAAGACGCTGCGCATGGAGGCATTGGAGAAGGTAAAAACCGGAGAGATTTCCCTTGAGGAATGCCTCCGGGTGACGGTGGCTGACTGATGGCGGAATTCTTATGGCAGGGCAAGACCCGACAGGGGCAGGAAAAGAGCGGCGAGATCGAGGCGGCCAATCGCGATGTCGCCATGGCGACCTTGAGGCGGCAGGGCCTGGTCGACATCAAGGTCAAGAAGAAGCCGATCGAGATCGAGATCTTTCCGGAGAAGGTCAACGACAAGGATATCGCGGTCTTCTTCCGGCAGCTCTCGACGATGATCAATGCCGGCCTGCCGCTGGTGCAGTGCTTCGAGCTGGCCGAGAAGGGGGCCGAGAAGAAGGCCATGAAGAAGCTCCTGAAAGAGGTGCGTGAAAACCTCGAGGGTGGCCAGCCGCTGGGCGAGACATTGAGGAAGTTTCCCAAGGAGTTCGACCGCCTGACCTGCTCGCTCGTCGAGGCGGGCGAGCAGGGCGGCATCCTGGACAGCATTCTGCTGCGTCTGTGCAGCTACAAGGAGAAGGCGCTGAGCCTGAAGGCCAAGATCAAGTCGGCGATGGTCTATCCGGCCTCGATCATCGTTGTGGCCTTCATCGTGACAGCGATCCTGATGATCTTCGTGATTCCGGTGTTCGGCGAGATGTTCGCCGATTTCGGCGCCGATCTTCCCGGGCCGACCAAGGTCACGATGGCGATCTCCGATGCCTTCGTCGAATACTGGTATCTGGTCGTGTTCCTGCCGATCGCGCTTGTCTTTGCCATTCGCGCGATCTACCAGACCCCGAAGGGGCGTTATCAGCTGGACAAGCTGCTGCTGAACCTTCCGGTTCTGGGCGACGTGCTGCGCAAGGCCTCGGTGGCCCGCTTCTGCCGCACCTTCTCGACGCTGACCGCGGCCGGTGTGCCGATCCTGGAATCCATGGACACGGTGGCCGAAACCGCCGGCAATGTCATCATCGAGGAAGCGATCATGAAGGCCAAGGAGTCGATCACCCAGGGTCAGACGCTGGCCGCGCCGCTGGAACAGAGCCGGATCTTTCCGGTCATGGTCACGCAGATGATCTCGATCGGCGAGCAGACCGGCAGCCTTGAGGACATGCTCGCCAAGATCGCCGATTTCTACGAGGAAGAGGTGGACACGGCCGTGGACAACATGACGGCGCTGATGGAGCCGTTCATTATGGCCTTTCTCGGTGTCGTCATCGGCGGGCTCGTGATCTCGATGTATCTGCCGATCTTCCAGATGGCCTCGGTGGTATGATGGCGTGAGCCGGAAGCGGCGGCCCGCGTTCCTGCAGCCAGGGATTCGCCCGCATGCCTGATCGAAGCCTTCTTCCGCTGCTTTCGAGGATTGTGGCCGCGGGGCTTGTGCTCGCGGTCATGATGTTCATGTTCCAAGCAGGGCTCGGCCGCCAGGCCGGTGTTTCCGTGATGCTGCTGGCTGGTGGCTACGGGCTTCTGTCCACTCTGTTCTGGTGGTGGTCGCCGCGGCTGGAGCGGCTTGCCATACCGGCTCACTTTCTTCTCGATGCGCTGGCTGCCGGCGTCCTGCTCTACCTGACCGGCGGTCTCGACAGTCCGTTTTCCATACTTCTCGGGCTGATCATCCTGGCGGCCGGGGCCTCGGGCGGAACGATGCTGCCGATCGGCATCAGCGTACTGACCTGCATCGTCTATCTGGCAGCCGCATTCTCGGCTTCCGGAACCGGACCTGCGCTGGCTCCCGAGGATGCGCTGCAGGCGCTGTTGCAGGTGTCCACGCTGCTGCTCGCAGGTGGTGTCATGGCCTATATCGCGCGCCGCCATCAGGGCCTGAAGCAAAGCACGGACGCGGTCCAGCGACAGCACCGGCGTCTCAAGGGGCTGCACGGCCGGATCATGAGCAGCATGAACGAAGGGGTGATCATCCTGGATGGTCATGGCGATCTGTATGAGATGAATGCGGCGGCCCGCAGGCTGCTGGCCCGACACGATGCCTCGGATGCAGTGCTGGCAGCCAGCCTGATGCAGCGACTGCCGGATCTCAGGGAGTGGATGGATGAACCCGCTGAAGCTGAATTTCACCGGGAAATCCAGCATGCGGGTCGGAACCTGCTTCTGACAGCCAAGGCGCTGGGCGATGCGGGAAGCGCGAAGAGCGATCCGGCCTGGCTGCTGACGCTGGTGGACATCAGCGACATCCGTCGGCTTGAAGGCAAGCTGCTGGAGGAGGAGAAGATGGCGGAGCTGGGCCGGATGTCGGCCATGCTGGCGCATGAGATCCGCAATCCGATCCAGACCATGGCTCAGGGGCTTGAGCTGATGGGCATGGATGAGTCACAGCGTCAGACGGTGCAGCAGATCCTGCAAGAGGAGATGCTGCGGCTGAACCGGCTGGTCAACACGATGCTGGATTATTCCCGGCCGCTGTCCATGTCTCCGGCGTGGACGAAGATGAACGAGCTGATGCATGCAGCGCTCCAGCAGATGGATATGCAGGGCGAGAACGTGGAGCTTCAATGCGAACTGGACGCGCTCTGGCTGGACGCCGATCATTTTCGCCTGGTGCTGGACAACCTCCTCTCCAATGCGTTGAAGAACCGGCAGGACGAGCAGCCCGTGCAGGTCCGGCTTGACGAAAGGGATGGCCGCTGGCGGTTGAGGGTCTGCAACCCCGGTGCGATCAGCGAGGCAGTGCGCGAACAGCTCTTCCACCCCTTTGTCAGCGGCGCCAGCCGCGGCATCGGTCTTGGGCTGGCCACGGTTCGACAGGTCTGCGAGCGCAATGGCTGGAGCATCGAGGTCGAGAGCCGGGACGGGCAGGTGTGTTTCGAGGTGTCCGGCCCGATCGAAGCGGAAGAACTTCGGGAGACGAGCCATGGCTGAAATACTGCTGGTTGAGGACGAGGCCAATGCCCGCAAGATCCTGCGGCTGGGGCTGGAACATCAGGGGCACCGTGTCACCGATGTATCCGGGCCCGGCGATGCCGAGGCCGCGATGCGGGAACGGTGCTTCGATGTGATCCTGACGGATCTGCGCATGGAAGGGCGGGATGCGGGGCTTGACGTGATCGAGCTGGCAGCCCGGCTTCAGGCCGAGGTGCCGGTGGTCCTGCTGACGGCCTATGCCAGCGCCGAAACCGCGGTTCAGGCGATGAAGAAGGGCGCCTTTGACTATCTGACCAAGCCGGTGTCCACCGAGGAGCTGGCCGATGCGATGGAGCGGGCCCTGATGTCCCGCCGGCCGCTCGACAGGCAGCCCGAAGCGGAACAAGCTTCTCTGGAATCCGGCAGCCAGCTGATCGGGGAATCCGAGGTCATGCGCCGCGTGCGCGAGCGGCTGGATCGCGCCGCCGCCACCGATTTCACCGTGCTGATCAGCGGCGAGTCCGGCACCGGCAAGGAGCTGGCCGCGCGCTATGTGCACGAGCATTCGAGCAGGCGCCACGGGCCGTTCGTGCCCGTGCATTGTGGCGCCATCCCCGAGGGGCTGTTCGAATCCGAGCTTTTCGGGCATCGCAAGGGGGCGTTTACCGGAGCCGAATCGGACCGGATCGGCCTGATGCAGTCGGCCAGCGGCGGTACGCTGTTTCTCGACGAGGTCGGCGAGATGCCGCTCGCAGCCCAGGTCAAGCTGCTTCGCGCGCTGCAGGAAAGGCGCGTCCGGCCGGTGGGCGACGATCGGGAGCAGGACATCGATGTGCGCGTGATCGCGGCCACCAATCGCGATCTGGAGTCGGAGGTTCGTCAGGGGCATTTCCGCGAGGATCTGTTCTTTCGCCTGAATGTCGTGCCGGTGCATCTGCCGCCGCTGCGGCTCAGGCGCGAGGATATTCCGCTGCTGGCCAGGGCCCTGGTGCGCCAGTGGAGCGATGGCCGGGTGCGGCTGACCGACGCATGCCTGAAACGCCTGAGTTCATTGCCGCTGATGGGCAATGTCCGCGAGCTCGAGAATCTGCTGCAGCGGATGCTGGCGCTCAGCGATAGCGGGGATCTGGATGCGCCGCTGGTGGACGAACTGTATCCATCGGCTTTGGCGACATCCGCTCCGGTATCGCTGGCCAGCCTTCAGGAAGCCGGAAAGGATCTCGATGCCTGCCTGGAGGAGATCGAACGAAGCCTGATCGAGCAGGCCCTGAGCGAAACGGGTGGCAATATCACGCGGGCGGCTGAAACGCTCGGCATCAGCTTCCGGTCCCTGCGCTATCGCCTGAAAAAACTCGGCCTCGGCGGGGATGCGACATGAGCCTGTTCGTGCTTGCCAGCGGCCTGCTGGGACTGATCTTCGGAAGCTTTGCCAATGTCTGCGTGCATCGCATTCCGCGGCGCCAGTCGGTCGCCTGGCCGGCCAGTCATTGTCCGACTTGTGCTCATGACATCGACTGGTTCGACAATATCCCGATTCTTTCCTGGCTCTGGCTGAAGGGGCGATGCCGGCATTGCGGTGCGGCGATCGCGTGGCGCTATCCGATGCTGGAGCTGGTGATGGGGATAAGCTGGGCGGCGCTGGCCTGGCATTTCGGTCCAAGCCTGCAGTGCCTTGAGGCGGTCATCCTGTTCTTTCTGCTGTGGGTGCTGACGGTCATCGATCTGGAAACGGGGCTGCTGCCGAATGCGCTGACCTTTCCGGGCATCGCCATGGGTCTCGGCCTTTCCGCCTGGACCGGCGGTCTGGCCGGACTGATCGACGGCCTGATCGGGGCGGTGGCCGGTTATGGCATCTTCTGGGCCGTGGCCCGCATCTTCCTGCTGCTGACCGGACGGGAAGGCATGGGCTATGGCGATTTCAAGCTGCTGGCGATGCTTGGCGCCTTCATGGGCTGGCAGGCCCTGCCGTTCATCATCTTTGCCTCCTCGTTTGCGGGCGCCATCATCGGCAGCGTCTTTCTGCTGCTGTCGCGCAAGGGGATGCGGGCCGAGATTCCGTTCGGTCCGTACCTGGCACTGGCCGGCATGGTCTGGTTTCTCTGGGGGGGCGATCTGCTGAGCTGGTATGCCGGCATGATCGGCCTGCGGGGCTAGAGGTGTCCAGACCCGCCCGAATCGGGCTGACCGGAGGCATTGGCAGCGGCAAGAGTACCGTGGCGGCCATGTTCGCCGAGCTTGGCGTTCCGGTACTGGATCTGGATCAGGTCGGCCGCGGCCTTGCCGTACCGGGGTCGGATTGTCTGAAGCGACTGGTTTCACGGTTCGGCGAGGAAATCCTCCATGCGGATGGTTCGCTGGACCGCGCCAGGCTGGCGGCGATCTGTTTTGACGATGAGGCCAGGACGCGTGCGCTCAATGCGATCATGCATCCGTTGATCCGTCGCGAGGAAGAGGCCTGGCTGAGCTGTCAGGATAACGGCTTTGCGATCATCGAGGCCTCGGTGCTGATCGAGTCCGGGGGCGTGAAGCGCATGGATGCGGTGATCGTCGTGCTGGCCGATCTGGATCTGCGCAAACGCAGGGTGCTCAAGCGCGGGCGGCAGGATGAGGCGGCATTCCGGCGCATCATCGCCAGGCAATGCGATGATGCGACACGCCGGCGTGTCGCCGACTATGTGATCGAGAACAATTCCACCCTCGAGGATTTGCGCCACAGGGTGCGCGAG
>CAZDLB010000049.1:0-13101 GCA_964505995.1 uncultured Zetaproteobacteria bacterium | reverse complement strand
GCCTGGCGGCCCGGCGCTGCATCTCGGCCAGCTGCTTGGCCGAGATCATCGCCACCTCGATGCGCTTGAGCGGCTCGTGACGATACTGATTCTGCAGATAGGCCAGCAGCGCGATCAGCGTGACGACCAGGACATGCAGCAGCACTGCAAACAGCAGGTCCAGTCCGGTCAGACCCGCCCGGTCGGCGCCAAAGGGGCGGTGTCTAGCGGATCGGCTCGGTGACAAGCCCGACCTTCCGGATGCCGGCGCTTTCCAGCATGCTCATCACGCGCGCGACGGTTTCGTACGGGGTCTTCGCATCCCCCCGGATGAACACCGGCAGATCCGGCTTCTGGCTGCGCATGGCCTGGATGCGCGGAGCCAGCTGCTTCATCTGGATCGCATGCTTCTGCAGGTAGATGCGGCCATCGGCGCGGATCGTGACGACCAGCGGCTCGATGTTCTGCTGCATCGGCGGCGAGTCAGCATCCGGCAGGTCCACGTTCACGCCCTGAGTCAGCAGCGGGGCCGTGACCATGAAGATGATCAGCAGCACCAGCATCACGTCGACCAGCGGCGTGACGTTGATCTCGCCCATCGGCTCGTTGTCCTTGCTCCATTTGCTGCTGCCGGCCCACATGAGCTAGTCCTTGATATGCCGGGAAAGGATGTTCAGGAACTCGGAGGAGAACTGCTCCATGTTCGCGGCCATGCGCTTCAGGTCGGCGGTGAACTTGTTGTAGGCGATGACGGCCGGGATCGCAGCCACAAGGCCGAAGGCCGTGGCCACCAGCGCCTCGGCGATGCCCGGCGCCACGGCGGCCAGCGAGGTGTTGTGCGTCAGGCCGATGTTCTGGAAGGCATTGACGATGCCCCAGACCGTGCCGAACAGCCCGATGAAGGGGGATGTGGAGCCGACGGTGGCCAGGAAGGCCAGATGGCGCGAGAGCTGGTCCATCTCGCGCGAGAAGGCCGCGTCCAGCGCCCGGCGGATGCCGTCCAGTCCGCCGGCGGCGATGATCTTGTTGATCGTCTGGGTCTGGCTGGCATCGCGCCTGTGACGCAGAAATTCCCGATAGCCGGCCTGAAAGATGTTCGGCAGCGGGCTGTTCGGATACTGCTGCGGGATGCCGGCGAGCACGGTGTCCATGTCCGAGCCGCCCCAGAAGGCCTGCGAGAAGGCCTCGGCATCGCGTCTGGCCTTGCGGTACATGCGCCATTTGTTGAAGATGATGGCCCACGAGGCCAGGGACAGCACGATCAGCAGCACCAGCACGGCCTTGACCACGATGCCGGCATGCAGCACGAGGGTGAGGATGGACAGGTCCTGGTTCATGGGGCCTCCTTGGACAGCAGATGCGTGCGCAGCAACGCGACGACGGCCTTCGGGATGCGTCGAACCCTGCCATGGCCGCCGATGCAGGCCAGCGCAATGTCGGCATCGATCAGCAGACGCTCGTCCTTCTCGCGCATGATCTGCTGGCGAAAGCCGAGGCTGGCGCCGCCGAGCTGGACCAGGGCCGATTCCACCCGCAGCAGATCGTTGTAGCGGGCCGGCGCGCGAAAGCGGACATGGGCCTCGGTCACGGCAAAGAGCACGCCGTGATCGCGCTGCAGCTCGTCGAGCTCGATGCCGAGCGTGCGCAGGAATTCCGTGCGCGCCCGTTCCATGTATTTCAGATAATTCGCATGGTAGACCACGCCGCCATGATCGGTGTCCTCGTAATAGATGCGGACCGGAAAGCTCAGCTTGAAGCCGGTCACAGCAGCGACTCCTGGCGCCCGGCGTCGGGCAGCTCACGCTTCAGATGCGCATAGGCCAGCGGCGTGGCCGTGCGTCCTCGCGGGGTGCGTGCGATCAGGCCCTCCTGCAGCAGATAGGGCTCGAGCACATCCTCGATCGTGTCGCGCTCCTCGGAGATCGAAGCGGCCAGCGTGTCGATGCCGACCGGGCCGCCGTTGTACTTGTCGATGAGCACGCCAAGCAGGCGCCGGTCCATCTGGTCCAGGCCCAGCTGATCCACCTCCAGGCGCAGTAGTGAGGCATCGGCGACCTCGCGGGTGATGATGCCGCCATGCTCGACCTCGGCGAAGTCGCGAACCCGGCGCAAGAGGCGGTTGGCGATTCTCGGCGTGCCGCGCGAGCGTCTTGCGATTTCCAGCGCACCGTCGGGAGCCGCCTCGATCTCCAGCAGCCGGGCCGAGCGCTCGACGATGCGGGCCAGCTCCTCGTGGGAATAGAATTCCAGCCGCTCGATGACGCCGAAGCGGTCGCGCAGCGGATTGGTCAGCAGGCCGGCGCGTGTCGTGGCGCCGATCAGCGTGAAGCGGGGAATATCCATCTTGATCGAGCGGGCCGCCGGCCCCTGGCCGATGACGATATCGAGCTGAAAGTCCTCCATCGCCGGATACAGGATCTCCTCGACCTGGGGGCTTAGGCGGTGGATTTCATCGATGAACAGCACGTCGCCCGGCTCGAGATTGCTGAGGATGGCGGCCAGATCGCCGGGTCGCTCGATGACCGGGCCGGACGTCGAGCGGATGTTGACGCCGAGTTCATGGGCGATGATATGCGCCAGTGTCGTCTTGCCGAGCCCGGGAGGGCCGTAGAGCAGCACATGGTCCAGCGCCTCGCCGCGCTTCTTCGAGGCGGTGATGTAGACCTTCAGGTTGGCGCGGATCTTTTCCTGGCCGACATATTCCTCGAGAACCTGGGGACGCAGCGCGGCATCGAGGCTGTCGGCCGCATCCGGATGCGCGTCGATCAGCCGTCCGTCGCTCACGCCAGCTCCTTGAGTGCCAGGCGAAACATCGTTTCAAAGTCCGCCGGCTCCACGCGTTTGAGCGCCGCATCGATCTGGGCCGGCTTGTAGCCGAGATTGATCAGCGCCGAGCGCACATCGGCGCTGACGCCGCCGCCGGGCGAGCCGGCCGGAATATCGCCGCCGAGCTTGCCCTGCAGCTCGAGGATCAGGCGCTGGGCGGTTTTCTTGCCGATGCCCGGCGTGCGGGCGATGGCGGCGTCATCCCCGCCCTCGATGGCGCGGATCAGCTCGTCCGTTGCCATGCCCGACATCAGATTCAGCGCCATGCGCGCGCCGATGCCGGAAACGGTGTTCAGCCGGCGGAACAGCGCCCGCTCGGCCTTGTCGGCAAAGCCGAAAAGGGTGATCTGGTCTTCGCGCACATGCGTGTGGATGGACAGCTCGGCGGTGGCACCGGTCGAAAAGCGCCCCAGAGTCTGCAGGCTGACATGGACCTCGTAGCCGATGCCGCCGGTATCGACGATGACCAGTCCGGCCGGATCGACATCGCGGATCTGTCCCCGAAGCCAGCCGATCATGCGCTCTTTCCCTGCATCGCAAGCATGGGGCTATGATGCGCGTGGCAGATGGCCACGGCAAGTGCGTCGGCGGCATCCTCGGCCAGCGGCTCGGGCGGGTGCAGAAGCATGCGGATCATGTGCTGCACCTGCCCCTTTTCGGCCCGGCCGAAGCCGACGACGGCCTGCTTGATCTGGGTCGGGCTGTAGGGATGCACGCGCAGGCCGCTGTGGGCGCAGGCGGCAATCAGCGCGCCGCGCGCCTGCCCGAGCTTCAGCGCCGAGGAGGCATTGCGCGAGACGAAGACATCCTCGATGGCCGCGACCTGCGGTTCGAATTCGGCGATCAGCCCGGTCAATGTCGAGAACAGGATCTCCAGGCGCTGATCCAGCTCGCCGCCAGCGCAGCGGATGACCCGATGATGCACATGCTGCAGATGGTTGCCGCGCACATCGAGGATGCCGACCCCGGTCTTCAGCGAGCCGGGGTCCACCCCGAGGATGCGAATGGCGTCCGGCACGAATCAGCCCTGGATGCGCTCCAGCTCCTCTTCGGCGATGTCGTAGTTGGCATAGACGTTCTGCACATCGTCCAGATCCTCCAGCCGCTCGATCAGGGCCAGCAGCTTCTCGGCGGTTTCCCCTTCCACATGAATCGTGTTTTCCGGCAGCCAGCTGATCTCGGCGACCTGGGGCGCAAGTCCGGCCTTTTCGAAGGCGTCCTGCACATCGCCGAACTCGGAAACGCCGGTCAGAACCTCGATGCAGCCTTCCTCGGGCTTGTCGATCACATCCTCGGCGCCGGCCTCCAGCGCGATCTCCATGATCTGATCCTCATCGACCTCGTTGCGGTCGAAGATGAACTGGCCCTTCTGATGGAACATCCAGCTCACGCAGCCCGATTCGCCGAGGTTGCCGCCGCCCTTGTTGAAGGCCGCGCGCACATCGGAGACGGTGCGGTTGCGGTTGTCGGTCACGCAGTCCACAAGGATTGCCACGCCGCCCTGGCCGTAGCCCTCGTAACGGATCTCCTCGAGATTGTCCGCGCCTTCGCCACCGGCGCCGCGCGCAATCGCGCGCTCGATGTTGTCCTTGGGCATGTTCACGCCCTTGGCGGCCGTGATGGCCGCGCGCAGGCGGGGATTGGCATCCGGGTCAGGTCCGCCGGTGCGGGCAGCCACGGTGATTTCGCGGATGTAGCGGGTAAAGATCTTGCCGCGCTTGGCATCCACCGCCGCCTTCTTGTGCTTGATACTGGACCATTTGTTGTGTCCTGCCATGGATTCTCACCTCGATGCGTTGTGGCGGCGAACTTTAGCACTGCGCAGCCGGAGCGTCATGAAGCAAAGTGCCTGTGCCGGATTGACACGCTGGCATGCATTCATGCGCCAGATCACAGTTTCATTCCGCCGCCCGGCTACGATGGCATGATCCCACGCGGAACTTCCGCACAAGAGGGGGTGTAGCATGAAGAATGTCGAGAAGCTGATACAGGAATATCGCGATGCCATCGCTCAGGAAGAGGGTGAGCAGAGCGCGGCCGATACGGTGATCGAGGTCCGCGGACCGGATGCGATCTTCGTCAAACGGCCGCATGAACAGACCGGCCAGGTCGTGAGCGTGGGCCGGCTGAAGCTGATGATTCAGTACATGCGCAATCATCTGACCCGTCATGCCGCCTGATCGTCCGCGATCAGAGGCTCGGGATTGGGAGCGGGACCTGCGTCGCAGGTCCCGTTTTGTTGTCGCAAGCCCCTGAATCTGCTGCGTTTGCATGTGGCATTCTGCCACAAAATGCGGCGCAAATGACGCGATCGCAGTTGCGTTTTCGACGGGATCATCTTTACTGATTCCATGGCCGACACTTCGGCCCGCTTCAAGGAGGTTGTAATGGAATTTGCCCAGAAGGTGAAACAGCAATACCTTGATGCGATCGGTCGGGTCCATGGAGAGGCGTATCAATCAAGGACGACTGTGGACCATCGCGGAGCAACGCATTTCGTCGTCAAGCTGCCCGAATGGGAGGAGCCGCAACTGGTGACCATCGGGCATCTGGAGATGATGACGCAGCGACTGCTCGACCAGGGATCACAGGTTCAGGCGCCCAGAAAGGCAGCCTGATCCGGGTGGGGGAGAACCGGCGGGAGGCTTCGGCCTCCCGCTTCTCTTTTCATTGGGGCCGGCTCAGATGCGTTCGGCGATGCTGGTCATGACCCTGGCGGTGAGCTGCATGCAATGCCGGATCACCTCGGGCATCTCGGCCGCCCCCAGCTCATGGGCCAGATCGGCATGCCCCTGTTCGTCGATCTTCATCTGGGACACGATGGCGCGGCTGCGGGCATCCTGGGCCGGAAGGCGCTGAAGATGGCTGTCCAGGTGGCGCACGACCTGTTTCTCCGTTTCCTCGAGAAAGGCCAGGTTCCAGCGATCGCCGACGACGCCGGCCGTCATGCCGATCAGCAGCGAGCCGGCATACCAGAACGGGTCGAGCAGGGAGGGCCGGGCCTCAAGCTCATCCAGCCGTCTGCGGCACCAGTTCAGATGATCGCTTTCCTCGATGGAGGCATGATGCAGCTTCTCGGCGAGCTTCGGATCCCGCGCGGTCAGGCTCTGACCCTGGTAGAGCGCCTGCGCGGCCATCTCGCCGGCATGGTTGACGCGCATCAGGCCGGCCGCAAGCCGCCTGTCCCGATCCGAAAGCAGCGCATCGGTCCCGGCATCGGCCTGATCGGCCGGGTAGGGGCGGGAACTCTGCTGACGCGTGAAGATGTTGTTCAGGGCCCGATCCAGCTCGCCGATCAGGCGGTCGGCGAGGCTGTAGCGGCGAAAGGCCTGCCCGGAGGAAGCGGATGCGTGTTCCATGAGCCGATGATAGGCGATGGGACCCGGTGCGCAAGAGGGGGGCTAAATGCTTCGGCTGCAAGGGCTTGGCGCACAATCCACAGAGATTGTGGATAAGTTTGTGGATGGATGCGGCCCATGGCCGTGGTTTCAGGCCCTTGGAGAGGCCGGTGGCATGCTGCACAAATTTTAATCAGACAATATATCCCTGAAATAACAGGTAATTAAAAGATATTATTCATACAACACACGAAGTTATGGCCGCAAGGGCCGAAGATGGGCCTTCGGGGGCTGCAACGGTGGATAATGCATGTCATCGCTGTGACATCAGGCACTTTCGGGCCGCCGCTTCGCCCCGGCGGACCGCGGCCTCGATCGTCGCCGGAAGTTCGCCCGGCGCCGGTGCCTCGCGGGCATCGACCAGGCCCTCGGGAAGGGACGGCGGCTGTCCGGGGCGGACCAGCGCCGTGGCGCGAACCTCCTGGATGACGCGCCGGCGTATCGGCCTGTTCAGCTGTTCCCGGCCGGTGATCTCGGCGAGTTCGGCGATGGCCCGGCGCTGCCAGCCCTCGTCGCGCGGATGCAGCGCATCGGCGCTGATGACGATGCAGGCGTGCCATGAGCCGCTATCGCGATCGGGGGTTTCATTCATCTGCCGCGACACATCGAAGAACCACTGGCCCAGCGTGCCGATGCCGCCGATCAGCGGCTGGCGTGTCGGAAGCTCGACGGGATGATCGTACCACAGGTGCAGGTTGGTGATCATCCGATGGGCTGCGGCGCGATCCGGAATCCCCCGGATGCGCACCCATGGCGGGATCGCCAGGATGACCTGGTCGAATAGCCGTCCATCTCCGTCCTGCTTGCGGGCGTTGATGCTCAGCTCCAGGCGCCAGCGACGGCCATGTCTTTCGATGGCGCGGACGCGATGGCCGGCATGGATGGCGACCCCGAGACTGGCGGCATGCCGGGCCAGCGGCTCGATCAGCGCCTCCTGCAGCGGGGCGCAAAACCAGCCCAGCCGGGCATGATCATGGCAGGAAAAGGCCTCGTGCAGGACCGCCGCGAAGCTTTCGGCCGGCGCGGTTTCGGGATATTCGTTCATCGTGCCGATGCACAGGGGCGTCATGAAATCGCGCAGCAGGGCCGCCGGAAGTCGCAGGCGTTCGCACCATGCCGCCACCGTTTCGGATGGCGTCGGGGGCTGCCGGCGCAGGCGCAGCAGCGAGGTGGCGGAGGTCAGGGCGTGGCCGGGCAGTCGCGGCAGGTTGCTCATCATCGCCAGCGGCAGCGGCAGCCAGGCGGCCGGCTTCAGCCGCATCGCACCGCGAAGGCGATCCCACAGCGGCAGCTCCAGCGATGGCTGCCAGGCGACATGATCCTCCGCGCCGCAATCCCGCAGCAGGCGGCGTGTGGCGCGGTAGGCGCCGACCATCAGGTGCGGGCCATGATCGCACCAGCGTCCGGAGGGTCTGTCGAAGAAGGAGGATGTGCGTCCTCCAAGGCTGGGCGCGGCCTCGAACAGGTGAACCTCCTTTCCCTGTCCGGCCAGGCGGATGGCGGCCGTGAGGCCGGCGACGCCGCCGCCGATGACGGCCATCATGGTCTAGAAATCCAGGCGCGGGGGAAGCTGCTTCCGGGTGGCCCGCTTTTCATGACGCCAGGCGCGCCAGGCGATCCAGATCTTCGTCAGCGGCAGCAGACGCACCGGATGACGCCAGACATCGAAGTCCACCTCCCTGAGCCGCCGGAGATAGGCATGATAGATGGCCGCCATGACCAGCGAGGGGCGCAGGGATTCGCGATCCTCGCCGGGCAGCAGCTCCATGGCCTGGCGATAGGCAGCCTCGGCGCGCTCGCCGTATTCGCGCAGCAGCGTCGGCAGCGGCTCGCTGAAATCGCCGTCCCGGATCGCCTGATCGCTGACGCGCAGCCGGATACGGTCCTCCTGCGGCAGATAGATGCGCCCGAGCTGCGCGTCCTCGGCGATATCGCGCAGGATATTGGTCAGCTGCAGCGCCTCGCCCAGCGTCGTCGCGAACCGGCGGCTGTCGCGATTGCGGTAGCCGAACACCTCGATGGAAAGCAGCCCGACGACGCCGGCGACGCGATAGGCATACAGCGACAGATCGGCGCCCTTGAGGATCGGCTGACGCTGGATGTCCATCAGCATGCCGTCGAGGATCTCGATGAACAGCTCCTCATCGAGCGGGAAATGGCGCCGCGCCCAGTCCAGTTCCCGTCCGACCGGATGCCGCGGCCGGCCCTGAAAGGCGCGCGCCAGCTCCTCGCGCCAGAAATTCAGCTTCGTCAGCGCGACCTGGGAGTCGCTGACCTCGTCGGCGATGTCATCCACCTCGCGGCAGAACGCATACAGCGCCAGCATCGCCCGGCGCTGGTCCTCGGGCAGGAAAAGAAAGGCATAGAAGAACGAGGAGCCCGAACCGCGGGTCTTCTCCAGGCAGTATTGCTGCGGTGTCATCGCGCCCGCTCCGCGGCACCGGCCGGATGCTCCGGTTTTCGCCGGCCGGGCCGCAACGCCCGTCCTAGGATGGCCGGAGCCAGGCGCCACCAGTCCGCGGATGCGACGCGGGGGCGGCGGATGAGCGGGCGGGTCTCGGCTTCGATGCGGTCGAGCAGAAGCCCGGCCGCACGGATCGTCGCGGCCACCTGCAGCCGCAGCCGCAGCGGCAGCATCGCAAGCAGCGGCAAGCCGGCGTGCAGGCGTTCGCGCGTCTGCATCACGGCATGGTTCAGAACCGGAAGCACGGCCTCGTTGTGTTCCACGGCCTCCAGCGCCCCGTCCCGGGCCCAGCCGAGCAATGTGCGGCTGTCCAGATGATGCAGGTTCAGCCAGGTCTCGGGCAGGTAGCAGCGGCCGCGCGGCAGATCCACGCTCAGATCCTGCCAGAAGTTCGTCATCTGCAGCGCCGTACAGATGGCATCGGCGGCATGCATGGCATCCGCCTGCCGGATGCCATGCAGCGCCAGCATCAGCCGGCCGACGGGAGTGGCCGAATGGTCGCAGTAGAAATACAGCTCATCCTCGCTGGCATAGGCGTGCAGGCTGACATCCATGCGAAAGGCGATCAGCAGCTTGTGCAGCTCCTCGACGGGCAGATCGAAGCGGCGGATGGCATCGCCAAGGGCGAGAAAGATGGGCTGGTCCAGGGCTTCGGCGGTGCAGCGATCGAGCAGGGTTTCCCAGGCATCGAGCTGCTTCAGCCGGGTCGGGGCCGGTGTGTCGCCTTCATCGGCCAGATCATCGGCATGCCGTGCGAAGGCGTAGATCGCGGCGACGGCCGGTCGCAGATCGCGGCGCAGCAGCTTCGAGGCGGTCGGAAAGTTCTCGTAATGCTGCCGTGCGATGTTCAGGCAATATTGATAGGCTTGGGCAAGATCATGCTCGGACGGGGCGGTGGCAACCATGGCGGCATGGTGGCCGCACCGGCGCGATCGCGCAAGCAGCGAGCCGTTCGATTGAGGGGAAGCAGCATGAAGCAGATGCGGGTTGCGATCATCGGCGGAGGCATCATCGGCTGCCTGACCGCGCTGCGCCTGAAGGAACTCGGAGCCGATCCCGTCGTGCTCGAGCGCGGCGAGGCCGGGCGTGAGTCCTCCTGGGCCGGGGCGGGCATTCTCTGTCCCATTCACCCCTGGCTGTATCCCGACAGCTTCACGCACCTGGTCGAGTACAGCCTGAAGCTGTATCCGGAGCTGGAGCGGCAGCTTGAAGCCTTGACCGGACAGAGCATCGAATGGCGCAACAATGGCCTGCTGATCCCGTTCCTTGACGGGGATCGCATCGACCATCGGCAGCCGGCGCTGGACTGGTCCGCGCGTTTCGGCTGGCGGGTCGAGGAACTGGATGCGGCGCAGGCCCGGGAGCGGGAACCGGCGCTGGGCGAATCGGTTCGCGGGGCCCTGCTGTGGCCCGAGGTCGGTCAGGTGCGCAATCCGAGGCTGCTGTCGGCCGTGCGCAGGGCACTGGAGATCAGGTCCGTTCCGCTTCGCGAGCATGCCGAGGTGGTTGGCCTTTGCGAATCGGAGGGTCGCATCAAGGGCGTGCGGCTGGCCGATGGCCGCGAGGTCGAGGCCGATGCGGTGCTGCTGGCTGCCGGCAGCTGGAGCGGCGAGTTCGCCCGTTCGATGGGTCTGGAGCTGCCGGTGGAGCCGGTCAAGGGACAGATCGTGCTGCTGCATGACATCCCCGGCTGCATCCGTCATATCATCAAGCATGACGATGCCTACATGGTGCCCCGTCTGGATGGCCATATCCTGATCGGCGCGAGCATGGAGCGGGTCGGTTTCCGGCCGGGCAATACCGAGGAAGTGGTGCAAGCTCTGCTGGATGCGGCCTGGCGCATCGCCCCCCGGCTGAGGCATTCACGGATCGTGCGGCAATGGATGGGCTTCCGCCCCGGCAGTCCCGATGGGCTGCCGTATCTCGGGCCGGTCGCGGACAGGCCCGGCCTGTGGGTGGCGACCGGCCATTACCGCAACGGCGTGGCTCTGGCGCCGGGTACGGCCGAGATCATCAGCCGCTGGATGCTGGGCGAGGCGCCGAAACTGGACATGGCGGACTTCGCTGTGGATCGCCCGGTTATAGAGGATGCCGCGGTCGGCTTCCCGGAACCGGCCTGAGGGTCTGGCTCAGATCACCTTCGAGAAGCTCGTGCCTTCCTTCTTCTTCTGAAGGTATTCGTCGAAGGCCATCGCGATATTGCGGATCAGGAGCCGGCCGGCCGGCAGGACGGTCAATCCGTCTTCCCGAAGCTCGACGAGGCCATCGGCCTCCATCTCGGCCAGCTGGGCCAGGGCATCGGCGAAGTGTTCGCGGAAATCGATGCCGAACTGTTCCTCGAAGGCCGGATAATCGAGCCGGAAATCGCACATCAGGCGCATGATGACCTGGCGCCGGAGATGGTCCTCGTCCGACAGCCGATAGCCGCGGAAGACCGGGAACACGCCCCGGTCCACCGCATCGGTGTAGGCCTCCATGTCCTTGTGGTTCTGGAAGAAGCCGCCGCCGACATAGCCGATGGACGTGATGCCCAGGCCGATCAGGTCGCAGTCGGCCTGCGTGCTGTATCCCTGGAAGTTGCGGTAAAGCTTGCCCTCGCGCTGAGCGATGGTCAGCTCGTCATCGGGCTTGGCGAAATGGTCCATGCCGATGAAGACATAGCCGGCATCGAGCAGCTTGTTGATGCTGTGTTCGAGGATGTTCAGCTTCTCCTGCGGGCTCGGCAGCGCGGCCTCGTCGATGCGTCGCTGCGGCATGAACATGTGCGGCAGGTGCGCGTAGTTGAACAGCGCGATGCGGTCCGGGCTGAACTCGATGATCGTGTCCAGCGTGCGATCGAAGGTTTCCACGCTCTGATGCGGCAGGCCGTACATCAGATCGATGTTGATGGATTCGAAGCCGTGCGCGCGGGCCTCGTGCAGCACGCGCAGCGTTTCCTCCTTGCTCTGGATGCGGTTGACGGCCTTCTGCACGATGGGATCGAAGTCCTGCACGCCCATGCTCATGCGGTTCAGGCCGATCTCCTCGAGCACGCGCACGGTGTCAGCATCGCATTCGCGCGGGTCGATCTCGATGGAGAACTCGCCCTGATCCTTCGGCACGAAATGGAAGCGGCGGCGCAGGTGATCCATGATCGTGCGCAGCTGATCGTTGCTCATGAAGGTCGGCGTGCCACCGCCGAAATGCAGCTGCGTGACCGGACGTGTGCAGTCGCCCAGCGTGTCGGCGACCAGATCGATCTCCTTCAGCAGTCGCTCCAGATAGGGCACGGCGCGTTCATACTGCTTGGTGACGATCTTGTTGCAGCCGCAGTAATAGCAGACGGTATTGCAGAACGGGATGTGGATATACAGCGACAGCGGCGCATCCTGGGCGGCCACCCGCCTGAGGGTTTCGGCGTAGTCCTTAGGCCCGATGCCTTCATGGAACATCGGTGCGGTTGGGTAGGAGGTATAGCGGGGGCCGGCCTTGTCGTATTTCTTAATCAGGGCCAGGTCAAAAAGATCGGCGCCCCCCAGACGGGAGGCGCCAGTATCGGAACGTGCTTGCATTATTTCGTTGCTTTCCTCATGTAGGCAATGATGTCCTGGATGTCGTCGGAGCTCAGCTTCCCGACATTTTCACCGGCGCGGTCGATGTGACGACCGTGGCGGATGCGCAGATCCAGCAGGCGGTCGTCCAGATCGGCGATCGTGCGCCGGACGGCGGCATTGCCGATCAGCCGGATGTCACCGGGCGTCTCGTGACAGGACGCGCAGTTTTCCCCGAACAGCTTCTTGCCGCGATCGGCATCGGCCTTGTAGCGCAGCGAATAGACATAGTTGGCGACATCGGCGATATCCTTGTTCGTCAGCTGATGCCGCTTGCTCGTCATCAGCGTGCCCGGGCGACCGTAGCGCATCGTGTGCACGATGCCCTTCAGATCCAGCTTGGAATAGACGAGGTTCTTCGCGCCGACACCGGTCTGGGCGCGGCCGTCCATGCCATGGCAGCTGGAGCAGACGGCTTCAAAGCGCTTCTTGCCGTTGGCCAGGTCCGGCTTGTAGTCGAAGCTCTGGATGTAGTCGATGACGGCCTCGATCTCGAGCGGATCCAGCGTGTATTTCTTCGGCGTCATCGCTGTGCCCTTGACGCCGTAGGTGATGATGCGACGCAACTCATCGCGATCCACCAGCTTGGCAATGGCGCGGTGGTTGCGCGCCGGAAACGGCTTCAGGCTCTTGCCATAGGCGGTCGGCTCGCCATTTTTGCCATGGCACATGGCGCAGTTGGCTTCATACAGCGCCTTGCCGTCCAGCGAGTCCTTGGCGCTGGCCGCCATGGGGCCGGCTGTCAGCATCAGGCCGATGGCCAGTCCTGAAATGATTGTTTTTCGCATAAACTCTCCTCCCGTGACAGTAGTGCTCATATAAGCGCTAACTATTGTCCACACGG
>CAZDLB010000048.1:0-13104 GCA_964505995.1 uncultured Zetaproteobacteria bacterium | reverse complement strand
CGCAAGCCCTTCCACATGGCCGACATCGAGCGGGTGGTGCTGCATTTCTTCGGCACCGAAAGCGGCGGCGAAACGCCCTGGGAGGAGATGGAAAACCGGCCCTGCTGAATCCTGTTCAACCCGATCAGAGCTAAGTCCACCGGATTAGGCTTCGGTGCTTTGCCTTACGCCAGGAGGCATTGAACGTTCGGTCTGCGACATGCGTATCACTCTCAGGAAGGTTTGCGAACACTACGGTTTGATGCGTTCATGCTTTCCCTGGGGGGCGATGCTGTTTCTTTCGCGGCACCAGCCGGCATCGTGTAGGCTTCGGCGCCCATGCGCATCTCCGATTTCGATTTCGAACTTCCCAGGGAGCGGATCGCCAGCCGGCCGCTGCCCGAACGCGATGCCGCGCGCCTGCTGGTGCTGGAGGATGGCTTTCGCGATCGCATGATCCGCGAGCTTCCCGAACTGGTGCATCCGGGCGATGTCTGGGTCATCAATGACACGCGCGTGATTCCGGCCAGGCTCATCGGGCAGAAGCCAAGCGGCGGCAGGGTCGAGGTGCTGCTGCTGGAGCCGGCCGGCGGCGGCCATCGCTGGCATGCCTGGGGCCGGGCCAACAAGCCGCTGAAGCCCGGCACGAGGATTTCATTCGCCGAGGGGTTTTCCGCCACCGTCATCGAACGCGACGCCAAGCAGATCGTCGTGGAGCTTGAAGTCGAAGCCCCGTTCGCCGATGTCGCCGAGGCCATTCATGCCTGCGGGCACATGCCGCTGCCGCCGTACATCGATCGCCCCGATTCCGAGGAGGACCGGGCGCGCTACCAGACCGTGTTTGCGCGCCATCCGGGCGCCGTGGCGGCGCCGACGGCCGGCCTGCATCTGACGGCCGGGCTGATGGCCGCGATGCAGGCGCAGGGGGCGAGCTTTGCGCATGTCACGCTGCATGTCGGCCCCGGCACCTTTCAGCCGGTGCAGGTCGAGCATGTGGAGCAGCACCGGATGCACGAGGAGGCCTATGTCGTGCCCGAGGACACGGCGGCCATCGTCAACCGGGCGCTGGATGAGGGCCGTCGCATCGTCGCCGTCGGCACGACGAGCCTGCGCACGCTCGAGGCGGCAGGCCAGGACGGCCGGCTGCGCCCCGGCAGCGGCCGCACTTCCATCTTCATCTATCCCGGATATGATTTCCGCATCGTCGGCGCGCTGCTGACCAACTTTCATCTGCCGCGCTCGACGCTGCTGATGCTGGTGGCGGCCATGGCCGGACGCGAGCGGGTGCTTCAGGCCTATGCGCATGCGATCGAGGCCGGATACCGCTTCTATTCCTACGGCGATGCGATGTTCGTGCCGGCAACGGAGGGGATGGCTTGAAGATCATGCTGGCGCAGGTGGCGCCGAGGGTGGGCGAGATGCCCGGCAATGCCGCGATGATGCTCGAATACATGCAGCAGGCGGCCACGGTGGACTGCGATATGATCGTCTTTCCGGAGCTCTGCATCACCGGCTATCCGCCCGAGGATCTGCTCAAGCGGCCGGACTTTCTCGACGCGGTCGAAACGAGCGTGGATCGCGTCGTCGCGGCCAGCCGCGAGGTCTGTGTCGTGTTCGGCGCGCCCCGGCGGACGGAGCGGGGGCTGTGCAATTCCGCGTTCCTGGCGCAGAACGGCCGCATTCTCGGTATCTATGACAAGCAGTGCCTGCCGAATTACGGCGTGTTCGACGAGCAGCGCTATTTTGTTCCCGGCGACGGCGCGCAGCAGGTCTTCGAGGTCAATGGCTACCGCGTCGGCGTCGGCATCTGCGAGGATCTGTGGCGCGATGCGATGGCCGAGAAACAGGCCGAGATCGCCAGCGACGTCTGGCTGAATCTGAACGCCTCGCCGTTCCATGTCGGCAAGCAGGCCGAGCGCGAGGCGCTGGTGATGCGCCGGGCGCGCCAGTTCGCCTGCCCGGTCGTCTATGTCAATCCCGTCGGCGGCCAGGACGAGATCGTCTTCGACGGCGGCTCGCACGCCGCCGATGCCGAGGGCAACCTGCTGCTGCGCGCGCCGCTGTTTGCCGTGCATGCCGACGTGCTCGATCTGGAATCGGTCGGTGAGTCGAGGATCGCGCCGCTGCCCGGGGAACTGGAGCAGATCCACCGGGCGCTGGTCATGGGGGTGCACGATTATGTGACGCGCAACGGCTGCTCCCAGGTCGTCATCGGTCTGTCCGGCGGCATCGATTCGGCGCTGACCGCGGCCATCGCGGCCGAGGCGCTGGGGCCCGAGAATGTGCTGGGCGTGCTGCTTCCATCCCGCTATTCCAGCGAGCATTCGATCACCGATGCCGAGGCGCTGGTCGAACTGCTGGGCATTGAATCGGTGACGCTGCCGATCGCCGAGGGCGTGGCGGCCATCGAGCATACGCTGGCGGGCGTGTTTAAGTCCTGGGGGCTGGATGAGCCGGATGTCACCGAGGAGAATATCCAGGCCCGGGTGCGCGGCGTGCTGCTGATGGCCATTTCCAACAAGACCGGGCGCATGCTGCTGACCACCGGCAACAAGAGCGAGATGGCGGTCGGCTATGCGACGCTGTACGGCGACATGGCCGGCGGCTTCGCCGTGCTCAAGGATGTCTACAAGACCGAGGTCTTTGAACTGGCGCGCTGGCTGAACCGCGAGAAGCCGGTGATACCGGAACACAGCATCACCAAGCCGCCGTCGGCGGAGCTGGCGCCGGATCAGAAGGATTCGGACACGCTGCCCGAATACGAGGTGCTCGATGCGATCCTGCGCGCCCATATCGAGGAGCGGCTCGGGGTGGAAAAGATCGTCGCCCGCGGCTATGATCGTGCCGAGGTTCAGCGGGTGGTGCGCATGCTGCAGGCGGCCGAGTACAAGCGGCGCCAGGCGCCTCCGGGGGTCAAGATCACGCGGCGGGCCTTTGGCCGCGACCGGCGCTATCCGATCACCCACGGCTGGCGTGAATAGTCAGCGGTTTCCGCAGACATTGAACATCAGGAGTCCGACGTGAAGAAGATTGAAGCGATCATCAAACCGTTCAAGCTCGACGATGTCCGCGACGCGCTGTGTGAGATCGGCATCGAGGGCATGACCGTGACCGAGGTCAAGGGCCATGGGCGCCAGAAGGGGCACACCGAGCTCTATCGCGGCGCCGAGTATGTCGTGGACTTCCTGCCCAAGGTGAAGCTGGAGCTGGTCGTCACCGAGGACCGGGTGGACGATGCCGTGAGCGCGATCCGCGAGGCTGCGGCCACCGGCAAGGTCGGCGACGGCAAGATCTTCGTCTCTCCGATTGAGCAGACGATTCGCATCCGCACCGGCGAACGCGACGAGGAGGCGATCTAGCTTCTTTCAGGGAAACGATTGCCAAGATCGGCAATCTGTGGAACATTGGGCCAAATTCGACAAATCATGAATCATTGAACTGGGAAACCGGGGCAAGACACTGGGTGGAAAAATCTCGATCGAGAGGAAGAGGAGAGAAACGTGAGCAACGAAATCAAGAAAGTATTTGATCTGGTGAAGGAGAATGAATGCGAGTTCGTGGACATTCGCTTCACCGACACCAAGGGCAAGTGGCAGCATGTCACCTTCCCGATCTCGGAGCTTTCCGAGGATTCCTTCGAAGACGGTTTCGCCTTTGACGGATCTTCGATCGCCGGCTGGTGCGACATCAACAATTCCGACATGGCCATCATTCCGGATCCGGCCAGCGCCAAGATCGATCCGTTCTTCGAGGCCTCGACGCTGGTGCTGATCGGCCAGATCATCGACCCGATCACCGGCAAGGACTACAACCGCTGCCCGCGCCAGGTGGCGCAGCGCGCGCTGAAGTACATCAACAGCGCCGGCATTGCCGATACCGCCTATTTCGGTCCGGAGCTGGAATTCTTCATCTTCGATTCCGTCACGCATTACAACGACATGGGCGGCTGCGGCTACAAGATCCAGTCCGAGGAAGCGGCCTGGAACTCCAACGAGGTCTTCGAGGGCGTGAACTATGGCCATCGTCCGAAGGTCAAGGGCGGCTACTTCCCGGTGCCGCCGGTGGATTCGCTGCACGAGATCCGCAACGACATGAGCCTGGTCATGTCCGACCTCGGCATTCACATGGAATGCCATCACCATGAGGTGGCGACCGCAGGTCAGTGCGAGCTGTCCATGCGTTTCGGCGAGCTGATCGACATCGCCGACCGCGCCCAGTGGTACAAGTACGTCGTGCACAACGTCGCCCATGCCCACGGCAAGACCGCGACCTTCATGCCCAAGCCGATCTACGATGACAACGGCACCGGCATGCATACCCACCAGTCCATCTGGAAGGACGGCAAGAACCTGTTCGCCGGCGACAAGTACGCCAATCTTTCCGAGACGGCGCTGCACTACATCGGCGGCATCATCAAGCATGCGAAGGCCATCAACGCCTTCAGCAATGCCTCGACGAACTCCTACAAGCGTCTGGTGCCGGGCTTCGAGGCGCCGGTGATGCTGGCCTACTCGAACCGCAACCGTTCGGCCTCGATCCGTATCCCGGTCGTGAACTCCGATCCGGCCCGCCGCATCGAGGTCCGCTTCCCGGATCCGACCGCGAACCCGTACCTGGCCTTCACGGCCATGCTGATGGCCGGCCTGGACGGTATCGCCAACAAGATCGATCCGGGCGAGCCGGCGACGAAGAACCTCTACGATCTGCCGCCGGAGGAAGCCAAGGATGTCCCGACCGTGGCGCGTTCGCTGGAGGAGGCGCTCAATGCGCTGGATAAGGATCGCGACTTCCTGAAGGTCGGCGGCGTGATGGATGACGACATGATCGACGCCTATATCGCGCTGAAGACCGAGGAAGTGGACCAGCTGCGCCTGCGTCCGCATCCCTACGAGCTGGAGATGTACTACTCCGTCTGATTCGCGATCGCATCCCGTCCCGGAAGGCCGTCACATCCTGTGGCGGCCTTTCTTTGTTGACCCTATACTCAGACGCATGCCGCACCCATGGATGCAGTCCGTTGACGCCGGACTCCGAGCCGATGCCGCAAGGCTTTCGGAGCTTTCGCCGCTGTTCGTGCGTCTGCTCCGGCATCTGGACGAAAAGCAGCTGACGATGCTGTTCCGGCCCGAGGCTTCGGCGCTGCTGCCGGATGCGTCGGCCGACTGGGTGCCCGCATGCGTAAGCGGGGATGTGGACGCATGCATGCGGCATCTTCGCCGCTGCAAGCAGCGCGGGCTGGCGCATATCATCTGGTGGGAGCTGGGCATCGGCGGCGATATCGAGACCAGCTACCGCGCCATCGCCGATTTCGCGGCCGGCCTGCTCGATGAGGCCCTGACGATGGCGTTCCGGCTGGTGCAGCCGAGGTTCGGCACCTTGCCCGGCGGCCGCTTCGCCATCATCGGCCTGGGCAAGCTGGGCGGGCGCGAGCTGAACCTCGGTTCGGATATCGATCCGCTGTTCGTCTGGCAGGGGGAGGGCGCAAGCGAGGGCGGGCGCCGATCCGTTCCGGCCCACGAATATTTCGGCCATGTTGCGCGCATGCTGATCCGGCTGATGAGCGAGCATACGGCGGACGGCATCGTCTGGCCGATGGACATGCGCCTGCGACCGGGAGGCGACACCGCGGCGATCGCCGCAAGCCTCGAGGCCACCCTCGACTTCTACCAGAACTACGGCCAGACCTGGGAGCGGGCGATGCTGATCAAGGCCCGGCCGGTGGCCGGCGATCTTAAGCTTGGGCGCGAATTCGTGCAGGGCATTCAGCCATTCATCTATCGTCGCTATCTGGATTACACGACCGTTGCCGCGCTGGCCGAGATGAAGGCGCGCATCGACCGGCAGGCCGGCGCCGCCGATCCCGGTCCGGGCTTCGATGTCAAGCGCGGTCGCGGCGGCATCCGGGAGATCGAATTCGTCATCCAGTCGCGTCAGCTGGCCCATGGCGGGTCATCGCCCGAGCTGCGCCTGCATGGCAGTCTGGAGGCGCTGGCGGCGCTCGTTGAGCAGGGCCTGTTCGACGCGGCCGAGGCCGAAAGCCTGCGAGAGGCCTATCGCTTCTGGCGGCGCATCGAGCATGCGGTGCAGGCGCGTCAGGGCGAGCAGACGCAGAAGCTTCCCGAGGATGTTGCCGACTATCTGTCGCGTGCGCTGCAGCCGGCCGGTCTGGGGAACGATATCCATGGTTGCATGCAGCAGCACGCCCTGCGGGTGCGCCGTTGCTTCGAGCAGCATCTGCTGCCGCATGCAGAGGAGGAGACGGAGGATCTCTGGCTTCCCGATGGCCGGCCGGAGGCGCTGGCCGGGCTGGATGAGGATGCCCGTCGCCGCATCGTTCAGGCCCTGCAGCAGATTGACGCGCAGCTGATGCGCGGACTGCTTCCCGAACGCAGCCGCAAACAGATCGAGCGCATTCTCGGCCGCGCGATGCCGGTCTGGCTTGCGGATGCCAACGGTGTGACGGCCATCGAATCCTTCGCCGATCTGGTGCACGGCATTGCCGGCCGGGCGACCTGGATCGATCTTCTGGCCACCCATCGAGGGGTGCTGAACTGGCTGATCGGCGTGCTCTCGGCCAGCCGTTATCTCGCCGAGCATATCGTGCGTGATCCGTCATGGCTGGAATGGCCGCTGGCGATCGAACAGCGCCGGGCCGATATCGATATCCTGTGCCGGAATCTGGATGGGCTTCATGGGGACGCCGAGGAGGTTCTTTCCGAGATGGGGCGTCTGGTCGATCGCGGCCGCATCCTCGTGTCGCTCGCGGTGGATTCGCATGAAGCCGATCCGCTGACGGTCGGGGCATGGCTGGCGGATCTGGCCGATGCGGCGACGCGGGCGGTGATGCGGCTGGCCTGCCGGGAACTCGGGCTTCCCGACGACTTCCCGCTCGTGGCGCTGGCGATGGGCAAGCATGGCTCGCGCGAAATGGGGCTGGTTTCCGATCTGGACATGGTGTTCGTGCTCGACTGCGAGGATGTCGGCGGCATGCTTGGCCGTCGCAGCATGGGGGAGCATGCGCAGCGCCTGGGAAGGCGAATCATCCACTATCTGAGTTCAAAGCCGCCCTTCGGCGCCGGCTTCGACTTCGATGCCAGACTCAGGCCTTCGGGTGGTAGCGGCGCGCTGGTGACGTCGCTGGACGGTTTCCGCGATTATCAGCTGCACCAGGCCCAGACCTGGGAGCATCAGGCGCTGTGCCGGGCTCGACCCGTGGCCGGGCCGCCGGCCAGCTGCGAGGCGCTTGAGGCCGTGGTCGGCGAGGTGCTCGATCTGCCGCGAGATACGAAGGCGCTGGCCGCCGATGTGCTCGGGATGCGGGAAAAGATGCTGCAGCATCTCGCCAGCAAGCGTCCCGGGATCATCAATCTGAAACAGGATGAAGGCGGACTGGTCGACATCGAGTTTCTGGCCCAGTTCGCCAGGCTTGCGTTCGGGACGGTCCGCGGTGTCTCAGGCCGGGGAACGGTCGAGATTCTGCGCCAGCTGGAATACGCCGACGTGCCCGAGGCGTGGAGGCAGGCCGGGCCCGGACTGGCCGCGACGTATCTCGATTACCGGCAGATGGAGAATGCGCTCCGGGTTCAGCTGTGGCGATCGATCGGCTGCCTGTCGGCGGATGCTGCCGCAACGGAGTGGGAAACGATGCGCCGGCATGCAGCCATCCATGCGCCGGATGCGCTGAAGGCGCGCATGCAGCAGGTGCATGAGCAGTTCCGGCAGCTGCTCGATGAAACGAGCGGGTGAATCTTCGTCATCGGGGAAACTGGAGGCAGGGGCGGGAATCGAACCCGCGATAAAGGTTTTGCAGACCTCTGCCTTACCACTTGGCCACCCTGCCGCTGGCGTGAGCGTATCCTCAACCCTTCAGGGGTGCAATACGCGGTCAATCAAAAAAGGGGCCATGGCTGGCCCCTGCTGAATGGAGCGGGAAACCGGGTTCGAACCGGCGACCTCAACCTTGGCAAGGTTGCGCTCTACCAGCTGAGCTATTCCCGCGAGCGGCGCGAATCATGCCAAGGCTGGGGATGCTGTCAAGCATGTTTTTTTGATTCCGGCTCCGCTAGCCGGATCGGGGCTAGGCTGGCGCGTCAACTTCTGACAGGATGGGCTGAATCCGGGCATGTGCCGCATGCCGCCGATGCGGGGGAACCGTGACTGAATCCGAAGAACGCAAGATCTATATCCTCGATACCAATGTCCTGATCCACGACCCGAATGCCCTGAGCCGCTTCGATGAGCATGATGTCGTGTTGCCGATCGTCGTGCTCGAGGAGATGGACAAGGTCAAGCGCGGCTTCGACGATCTGGCGCGCAATGTGCGCGATGCCTCGCGCCAGCTCGACGAGCTCAGCCGTGACTGCGACAACCTGGCCGATGGCTGTCCGCTTCCCGGTGGGGGCCGGCTGTATTTCGAGCTCAATCATCGGGCGCTGGACATCCTGCCGGACTCGCTGGCCAGAGGCAGCGGTGACAACCGCATCATCGCCGTGACGATGGCCGTGCAGCAGGAACACAGGGACCGGCATGTGGTGCTGGTGTCCAAGGACATCAATCTGCGCATCAAGGCGCGGGCGCTGGGGCTGCATACTGAGGATTACCGTTCCGACAAGGTCGTGGATGATCTCTCCGTGCTGCCCAGCGGCAAGCTGCGGCTGGATGACGAGACCTGGACCGCGATGGCCGAGACGATGGAGGTCGTCGAACACGAGCATGGCAATCATTACATCGTCCGCTGGCCGGAGGACATGGATCTGCCGCTGCTGCACAGCTTCGTCGTGCTGCCGGGGGAGCGCGAGGTCGCGATGCGCGTGAAGCTGCTGGAGGATGGGCGCAGGGTGCATCTCTACGATGTGATCTCCTATCGCCATGAACGGCATGCGATCTGGGGCATCCAGGCGAGGAATCTGGAGCAGAACATGGCGATGAATCTGCTGATGGATGCCGATCTGGATCTGGTGGCAATGATGGGACTGGCGGGCTCCGGCAAGACGCTGCTGGCGCTGGCCTGCGGGCTCCATCAGACGCTGGACATGGGGCTGTATGACAAGATTCTGGTCACGCGCGCGACGGTGCCGATGGGCGGTCAGGACATCGGATACCTGCCGGGCACCGAGCGCGAGAAGATGGAGCCGTGGATGGCGGCGATCACCGACAACCTGTCCATCCTGCTCGGCGAGGAGGCACATAACATCAATGATATCCTCGGCCAGCATCGCATCGAGATCTCGGCGCTGACCTATGCGCGCGGCCGCACGTTCACGCGCACCTGGCTGATTCTCGATGAGGCGCAGAATCTGACGCCGCATCAGATGAAAACGCTGGCCACGCGCATGGGCGAGGATTCGAAGCTCGTCGTGCTGGGCAACAATGCCCAGATCGACACCCCCTATCTGACGGCCTATACCAACGGCCTGACACGCCTGGTCAAGCAGTTCGCCGGCTGGGAGCATGCCGGCCATATCGCGCTGAAGGCCAGCGAGCGCTCCAGGCTGGCTGCCCGGGCCTCGGAGGTGCTCTAAAAGGACTCAGCCTCCGGGCTTTCTTCGGCCGATTTGACGCCGTTTCCGGCCCGTGGCTGAACGCACGGGGCGGTGCGGTTCGTGCTGGCCGCAGTGCGGGCAATAGGCATACATCGATGAAATCGTATTGTGACAGTGCAGGCAGGGGGCCTCGTCGCGCTCAAGCATCGCATGCTGGATTTTGGCGGCGATGATGCCGGTGATGATGGCGAACATGGCAATGCCGATGAGCATGCAGATGCCGGCAACGACGCGGCCTGCCAGCGAATGCGGCACATAGTCGCCGTAGCCCACCGTGCTCATCGTCACCAGGCTCCACCACAGGCCTTCGAAGGCGGTCGAGAAGTTTGCCGGCTCGATGGCATAGACGACATTGCCCATGAACACGGCCATCAGCAGGATGGCCGTGGCGACGCCGAACAGGATGCCGAGACTCTGCTTCAGCGAAATCAGCAGCACCTGAACGTCCCTGGCATAGCGCATCAGCTTCAGCAGCCGGATGATGGCGATCATGCGCAGCATGCGGATGGCGATGCTCTGGTTGAAACCGGCCAGTGCCGGCACGATGGCGCACAGGTCGATGATGCCGTACAGGCTGAAGACGTACTGTAGCCTTGACGGCGCGGCATACAGGCGCAGCAGATATTCGACCAGGAAGCTCAGTGCGAAGATGATCTCGAGCCGTTGCAGGATCACCCTCTCCGTTGCGCCGAGATCGGGGATCGTCAGCAACATCGTGCACAGCACCGAGGCGAGGATCATCGCGATGAAGGCCATGTTGACGTAGCGCGTCGCTCCGGTGCTCAGGTCGTTCAGATGCAGATCCAGCCACTGGCGCAGCGACCGGCTATGGGAAGGCGGACCCTTCATGGATGATGTGCGTGCGAAAGCCATGATTCAACCTTTATCGGCTGAGATGGCCGGGAATCAAGGTCTTTTCGGAAGCTCCGGCCAGCGATCGCTGCGATCCAGCCTGCGGATGTCTGGCTCCGTTGGCGGTCGGAAGCGCCGCAGCTGCATCTCCAGTACCTCGAGATCGGCATCGGAAACATCCCGGCCTTCGCGGCTGCGGGCGGCAATGCGCCGGCGAAGCTCGGCCTCGGGGATGTCCAGCCAGAGAAGCTCGATCGGTACGCGCATCTCCGCACCGAGGCTGCGGACCCGGTCCCGCCATTTCGCATCCAGGAAGGTGGCATCGAGGATGACCGACCAGCCGGCCTCGAGGGACTGCCGGGCGGCATCGAACATGGTCTGATACGTCAGTCCGGTCATCGCTTCGCCATACAGCGGCAGATCGGCATGTTGAGCGGCCAGCCGTTTGCGGGTGGCGTCCGAACGGATGATGACGGCGCGCTCAGGCCCGCAGCCGAGAAGCGCCAGATGGCTCTTGCCGCTGCCGGAAAGTCCGCCGATGGCAAACAGCCGGGGCGGCCTCGCTTTGAAATAGGACAGGGCCAGCCGGTAATAGTCCTCGGCCTGGCGTATCTGATGCCGGCGTTCGTCTGAACCGATGCCGGGATCGCGGGAGAGCAGACTTGCGACCTTGCCGCGCACGCCGGCGCGATAGGCGGCGTACAGCCCCAGCATTCTCAGACCTGCATAATCGCCCGTGGCCTCCAGATAGCGTGACAAAAAGCGCAGGCCCAGGTCCGGCCGGCCTTCGGCATCGCAGTCCATGACCAGGAAGGCGATATCGTTCATCACATCAATGATGCGAAAATCGTCGTTGAACTCGATGCAGTCGAACGGGGTCGGAACGCCGTCGATCATCGCGATGTTGCGCAGATGCAGATCGCCATGGCATTCGCGCACGAAACCATCGGCGCGCCGCCGATCGATGGCCTCGCCCAGCTGTCCCATCGCGTCACCGGCATAACGCTCCAGCTGTTCCAGAAGCGGCTTGCAGGATGGGATGCTGCGCCCGGCTTCCAGGTTGTCGCGAATATGTGCCGCCAGCATCGCACTGCTTCCCAGCGTGGAGTGATCCGAGGTTGGCAGCCGCGGTGCCCGGGCATGAAAATCGGCGATGGCATGGGCCAGCATATCCATCGATGAGGCATCGAGAATGCCGCGCCGAAGCTGGTCGAGCATCAGCGCATCATCGGCGAACTGGCGCATCTTCAGACAATAGTCCACGGCATGGTCCCCAGCTTCGGCCAGCGGGACAAGGCGCAGCCGATCCCCATCCGGTACGAGGGCCAGAACCTCCAGATAGATCGAAGGCGCCAGCCGGCGGTTGAGCTCCAGCTCCAGCAGGCAGTAGCGCCGGCGTTTCTCCAGCGTGCTGAAATCCAGGAAGCCGAAATCCAGAGGTTTCTTCAGCTTGTAGGCAAACTCGCCGGTCAGGATGACCCAGGAGATGTGCGTCTGCACAAGGCGGATATCGGCGACCGCGTGCGGATAGATTGCCGGCTCGAGCATCGCCTGCACATGCCGGGGCAGATCGGCGTGGTTCATGGGGGCCTTACGAAAACAGGCTCCGGTATGCGCCGGAGCCTGTCGCAGTCGAGCAGCCAGGCATCAGCCGTGCTGGATGAACAGGCCGCGGTTGATATCGCCGATGCTGACGATGCCCTTGAGCTCGCCGTCGTCAACGACCGGGATGCGGCGCAGGTTCTTCAGGCCCATGTAGGATGCGGCCTTGAGCACCGGGGTGTCGGAGGTGACGGTCATCGGGTCCGGGGTCATCACGTCCTTGACCTTCATGCACATGACCTTCTTGTAGTTGTTTTCCATGTCCTCGAAGTCGCGCGCAGTCTTCGCGTCGTGGATGTATTCCCCGAAGTTCGGATACAGCGGCAGCATCGTGTCGCGGATGGTGATGATGCCGATCAGCTTGCCGTCATCGTCCACGACCGGCAGCGAGCCGCAGCGACGCATGACCATCTTCTGCGTGGCGTCATGCAGCGTATCCTCCGGCTTGCAGGTCAGGCCGCCATGGGTCATGACATCAAAAACTTTCATAGAATCCTCCTGTTTCTGGAAAACGGGCAACGCCCGCGTCAGCCTCCGGTGTTTGCTTCAGAGCCGCAGCATAGCATGAGCGACGGGCTTGTGCATCGGCTGTCTGGAAGGGTTTCCGGGTTGACAAGCCATGCTCCGGCGCTATCGTTGCGCGCCTTACAAGCGATGCGGCCGGATCGGACCGGCTGCAAGGAGAGAGATAAACGTGGCAAATCATGCATCTGCACTGAAGCGTGCTCGTCAGGATCAGAAGAAGCGTCTGCAGAACCGGACGCAGAAGTCGGCCATGCGCACCTCGATCAAGAAGGTGCTGGCAGCCGTCGAGGCCGGGGACAAGGAAGCCGCCCGCGCGGCGCTGGCTCAGGCCACCTCGCTGCTGGATCGCGCCGGACGCAAGCGCCTGATTCATCCGCGTCAGGCCTCCCGCCGCGTTTCCCGCCTGAATGCCAAGGTCAAGGCCATCTCCTGATCTCACGGTTTCCTGTTCGGAAGGATGACCCGTCAGCGAAAGCTGGCGGGTTTTTTTCGTGATGCTGAAGGGCTCCTGATGGAGGGGCGCTTCGTGCTTGGTTTTGACTGGCAAGCTCTTAGGATGCGCCCATGAGTCAGAGAACCCCCCAGGCAAGCCAAGAATCCACGG
>CAZDLB010000047.1:0-13985 GCA_964505995.1 uncultured Zetaproteobacteria bacterium | reverse complement strand
CAAAGGGGCGGCGTGACATTCAGTCATGCCGCCCCTTCTTGTTGGTGCCGAAGACTGGAGTCGAACCAGCACGGGCGAAGCCCACCACCCCCTCAAGATGGCGTGTCTACCAATTCCACCACTTCGGCGTGAGGCTCGGCATATTAGGTGGCCGCGGGCGACTGTCAAGAAATGCCCGGGCTCCGGTCCGGCACGGGCCGCGCAAGGACGTGATTTCCTGCACATATTTCGAAGATCGTCTATATTAGCGTCTTGAACCCGCCATACGCGGGATCAGGAGGCATGCCGATGCGCCTGCAACCGACCAACAGAGCAAGGATCCGGGGCTGACCATGGCCGTCGTGCCGCTGCGCGCCGAACAGAGCGGTGGCCGTGCCCGCCGCATCTGGGCCGTGGCCAGCGGCAAGGGCGGCGTCGGCAAGAGCTTCATCGCCTCCAGCCTCGGCATGGCGCTGGCGCGCCTGGGCCAGCGCGTCGTGCTCGTCGATCTCGATCTCGGCGGCGCCAATCTGCACACCTGCCTCGGAATGGGGCAGCCGAGACACAGCCTGTCCGATTTCATCGGATCGCGGAATGCCGACATCAACGACTTCGTCGAATCCGCTTCCGATGACGGCCCCGGGCTGATCAGCGGCGCCGCCGACGGGCTGGAGATCGCGAATCTGAAGCATTTCCAGAAGCAGAAGATCATCCGCAACCTGCCCCGTATCCACGCCGATTACGTGATCCTCGATCTCGGCGCCGGCACCGGCTTCAACACGCTGGACTTCTTCCTGCAGGCCGATCGCGGCATCGTCTCGGTGATCCCGGACCCGACCTCGATCGAGAACACCTACCGCTTCCTCAAGTGCGTGACCGTGCGCCGGCTGCGCGAGGCGCCGACGCAGACGCGCCGGCTGATGGCGCGCGTGCTGCAGCAGCGGGGCGAGCGGCCGCGCAAGATCCGCACGCTGGCCTCGTTCATGCACGCGATGCAGCGGCTGCATCCGGAGCATGCGCGGCTGCTCAAGGGAGAGCTGGAGCGCCAGAGCCTGCATCTGATCGTCAACCAGGTGCTGGAGCCGGCCGACACCGAGCTGGGACCGGCGATGGCGCTGGCCTGCAGCCGCTATTTCGGCCAGAAGCTGCATTATCTCGGGCATCTGAATCACGATCGCCAGGTCATCGCCGCACTCAGGCAGAGGAAGCCATTCCTGCGGCTTTTCCCGCAGGCGCGCGCGGCGATTCATCTGGAACACATGGCCGCCACGCTGCTGGAGGACGACCGCAGCGCCCGGAGTATGCGATGAACTACTACGAGCTGCTCGATATCCCGACCGATGCCGGCAACATGGACATCATCCATGCCTACCGCCAGGCCAAGCTGGCCTTCCGGCCGGATTCGCTGGCCGCCTATTCGCTGTTCGACGAGGCCGAGATCGAGCGGCTGACCGGGCAGATCGAGGCGGCCTACGAGACGCTGTCGAATCCGGAAAAGCGACGCGCCTACGATGCCAGCCTCGGTCTGAGGCCGAAGACCGACGAGCCGGCCGGGCCTGAAGCGCATGCGCCCGGCAAGGTCGTGGACATGGCCAAGGCATCGCCGGCCGGCATGCGCTACCGGATGGCCGTGGCCACCGAGTTTCCGGGTTCCTTCCTGCGCGAGATCCGCGAGTTCCGCGGCATCACGCTCGAGGCGATCGCCGAGCATACGAAGATCTCGAAGACCTATCTGAAGGCGATCGAGGACGAGGATGAGGCGCATCTGCCGGAAACGGCCTATCTGAAGGGCTATCTGCGCCAGTATGCGTCGGAGATCGGACTGGATGCGGAGCGCGTCCTGCGCCATTACCCGCCGCTGCAGCGGCTCTCCTCCAGCCGCTGAGCGGGCTTCAGGCCGCCTGCTTCGGCATGCGGCGCAGGCGCTGATGCACGGCCGCCATGCCCGCCAACGCCAGCGCGAAGACCAGCATCTGCATCGCCGTCGGCGCATCGTCATAGCCGACCAGCACATGCAGCAGCTCGCCGGGGATGCTCTCCGAGGACAGCCAGCGCGAGGTATCCCAGAGCGGATCGATCAGCGCCGGCAGCCAGCCGACGGCGACCAGGTTCCAGGCCGCCTGCGAGGCCATGCCGGCCGCGAGCAGCATCAAAAGCCAGCCGACGACGGTGAACAGACGGTTGAGCGGGATGCGCACCAGGCCCAGATACAGCGCCACGCCGATGCCCCAGGCCAGCAGCGCGCCGAGGATGCCGCCGGCGAGCATGGACCCGGCATCGGCGGACTGCGACGCGCCAAGGAGAAAGAACACCGCCTCGCCGCCTTCGCGCATGACCGCCGCGGCACTGACGAGGGCGAGGCTGAGAAGCGGCAGATCGCCGCGAACCACGTCGTCGCCGAGCCGCCGCATGCGCGCGGAAAGCTCGCGCCCGTGCCGGCTCATCCAGATCACGGTCCAGCTCAGCAGCAGGCTGGCCAGCAGCAGCAAGGCCGCATTGAACAGGAACTCGCCATCGCCTTCAAAGCTGGATTCGACCTCCTCCATGAAGACGGCGAACAGCACCGCGCCGATCAGCCCCGCTCCGGCCCCGGCGGCAATCCAGCGACGGCTTTCCGGCAACGCGCGCGTCGCGGCCAGCAGCACGCCGATGACCAGCGCCATCTCCAGCACCTCGCGGAACACGATGACCAGCGCCGACATCATGACGCCTCCCCGGCGCAGTCCCGGCATCGGCCATAGATCACCAGCTGATGGCCTTCGATGCAAAAGCCGCGCTCGGCCGCGGCCTGCTCCTGCAGCGCCTCGATCGTCGCGTGCGCGAATTCCTCGATGCGGCCACACTGAAGACAGAGCATGTGATCGTGATGCGCCTTGTCCGCGCGCTCGTAGCGCTTGCGGTCGGCCAGCTGGATCGACGCGATCAGGCCCGCATCCTCGAGAAAGGCCAGGCCGCGGTAGATCGTCGCCAGACCCATCGCCTTGCCCTCGGCCTTCAAGGCCTGCGCCAACTCCTCGGCATCCCAGTGCCGCTCCGAGCCATTGATCAGCTCGAGGATGTTCTGGCGCTGTATGGTCATCTTGATCATATGCTAATGATAATCATTCTCATTCTCAATGCAAGCGGGGAATGCGCCCGGCGGCGCGAAGCGTGCGTCGAAACGGGATGGATCAGGCGGCCGGCTTGTCCTGCTGCTGTGCTTCGGCGGGATCATCCTTCGGGCGCAGGCGTTCCTCACGGTTCACGCGCACCTCCCTGGGCGCTTCGACGCCGATGCGCACCTGCCCCCCCTTCACGCTGAGGACCTGGATCTGGATGTTGTCTCCGATGGCGATCGTCTCGCCCTTCTTTCGTGTCAATACAAGCATCTGCTAACTCCCTGCAGGCTTAAATAGACCCTGATCGGGAATTGCGCAAGTTTTTGTCCGGAGGCCGTCCCCGTCCGTCACACCTGCATCGCGTCATCGTCGAGGCCAAAGGCCGTGTGCAGCGCCCGCACCGCGGTATCCACCTGCTCCTCGTCGATGACGACGGTGATCTTGATCTCGCTGGTCGAAATCATCTGGATGTTCACGCCCTCGTTCGCCAGCGCATCGAACATCCGGCGCGCCACGCCCGAATGCGAGCGCATGCCCACGCCGATGACCGACACCTTGGCGACCGTATCGTCGCCGAGCACATCGCGCGCCTGCATCTCGCCGCACAGCTTCTGCATGATCTGCATCGTCGTGCGGAAATCGTCGCGCGGCACGGTGAACGTGATGTCGGTATAGCCCTGCTCGCTGACGTTCTGCACGATCACGTCCACATTGATCGCCGCCTCGGCCACCGGCCCGAAGACGTTGGCGGCAATGCCCGGATGATCCGGAATGCCGCGGATCGTGATCTTGGCCTCGTCGCGGTTGTAGGCCACGCCTGTAATCGCTGCTCTTTCCATGCTTTCATCCTCACTGGTCACCAGCGTTCCGGGAACGGGCGTAAAGCTCGAACGCAGGTGAATCGGCATATTGAAGCGCATCGCCAGCTCGACGCTGCGCGTCTGCAGCACCTTCGCGCCGAGGGACGCGAACTCGAGCATCTCCTCGTAGCTGATGCGTTCGATCTTGCGCGCCTTCGGCACGATACGCGGATCGGTCGTATAGACGCCGTCCACATCGGTATAGATGTCGCAGACATCGGCCTGCACGGCAATCGCCAGCGCCACGGCCGAGGTGTCCGAACCGCCACGGCCGAGCGTCGTCACATTGCCCTTCTCGTCCACGCCCTGGAAGCCGGTGACCACCGGCACCTGCCCGGCCCGCATGTGGCGGATCAGATGGTCGCTCTCGATATGCTTGATGCGCGCGCGCGAATGGCGGCTGTCGGTGCGGAATCCCGCCTGCGCGCCGGAACAGGAATAGGCGAAGATGCCGCGCGCCCGCAGCTCGATGGCCAGCAAGGCCGCCGTGACCTGTTCGCCGGTGGCGACCAGCGCATCCACCTCGCGTTCCGCCGGCTGCTCGGCCATCTCGCGGGCCAGGGCCAGCAGGCGGTTCGTTTCGCCGCTCATCGCCGAGACGACGACGGCCACCTCGTTGCCACGCTCGACCTCGGCCTGTACCAGATCGGCCGTGGCCCGGATACGGTCGAGACTGCCGACCGAGGTGCCTCCGAATTTCTGTACGATTCGCATTATTCGTTCCCGGAAAGTCGATTCAGTGTCGCGATGCCAACCTTGGCCATGCCCAGCTCGCGCAGCGTATCGAGCACGAACACGACCCGCCGATGCCTGGCATCGGCATCGGCGCGCAGCACGGCCGGCATGTTCGGGTCCCCGTGCGACACATTGAGGATGCGCCGCCGCAGCTCGCCATCGGCAACCGGCTCATCCTGCACGAACAGCTGCCCCTTGGCGTTGACGCTGATGATGACCTGCTTGGCCTCCTGCTGCTGTTCGGTCGAATGGCTCGACGGCAGCTCCAGCTTCAGGCTGGAGGAGACGCTGAAGCTGGTCGAGACCATGAAGAAGATCAGCATCAGGAACACGACATCCACCAGCGGCGTGATGTCCACCAGATAATCCATGCGCGATTTGGCGCGCAGCTTCATTCGCGCTCGCCCTTCAGAAGCTCGACGAAATGAATCGCATGCTGTTCGATCTCGATGACGAAGGCGTCCACGCGCGCCTCGAAGAAACGGTAGGCCACCAGCGACGGGATGGCTACGGACAGACCCGCGGCCGTCGTGTTCAGGGCCTTGGAGATGCCGCCGGCCAGCACATCGGCCTTGCCGACGCCGACCAGCGAGATCTGCTGGAAGACCTCGATCATGCCGATCACGGTGCCGAGCAGGCCGAGCAGCGGCGCGATCGCGGCGATGACGCCGAGCACGCCGATGAAGCGGTCCAGGTGCGCAACCTCCTGCCGGCCGGTCTCCTCCAGGATCTCCTTCATGACCGAACGGCGCACGCCACGATTGGCCAGCGCCGTCCACAGGATGCGGCTCATCGCGGTATTGTTCGCGCGGCACAGCTCCAGCGCGCGCTCGACATCATTGCTGCGCACCGCCGCCTCGATGGCCTGGATATCCTTCAGCGGAATGACGACCGAGCGGCGCAGGCTCCAGCTGCGCTCGAAGATGATCGTCAGCGCCAGCACCGAGGCCGCCAGAAGGATATACATGACCGTGCCGCCCTGCTGGATAAACTCAAACACATTGCCTCCGGATGTCCGGCCAGGATACGGCCCCGAACCATCCCTTCGAATCATTCGCGAACGGCCGGGCGCCGTTCGCCACCATCATAAGGGGCTGCATTATAGAAGCCGCTGGCGCCACTGCAATGCAAGATCCTGGCGGGAGGATGACGGCCCCGGCCAGCGGCGGATCTCCGGTGGTCCGGAATCGGCCTCCCAGCTCAGCTGCACGGCGCCCTCTGCCGTGTTGAACACCCGGCATCCAAGCGCACGGTAGCGGCGCACGACGGCCGGATCGGGAAAGCCGAAACGGTTGCGCCGGCCGCTCTGGGCAATCGCGATGTCTGGGTGGAGCCGTTCAAGCAGCGCCGGTGAGGAGGAGCTGCGGCTGCCGTGATGCGGCATCAGCATCGCCTGCACCGGCCTGAGCCCTTCCAGCCGCGCCTCGGCATCGCGTTCGATATCCCCCGGCAGCAACAGTCGCGCGCCGTTGGCCAGAGTCAGCTCCAGCACCAGCGAATCGTCATTGGCATGCGCCAGCCTTTGCCTGCGCGGCGGCCAGAGCACGCGCAGCGACAGGCCATTTCGTTCGATATGCTCCCCCTTCGCCAGCCAGCGGATGCGAACACCCCGCTTTTCGGCCTCGGCGAGAAAGGATTGCAGACGCGCATGGCTCCTGTTCGCCGGCACATCCGGCAGCCACACCTCCCCGAGACGATTGAGGCCGCGAAGCAGGCTGCTCGCGCCACCCATGTGGTCGGCCTGGGCATGGGTAAGCACCAGCACATCCGCATGCGTGATCCCCAGATGCCTGAGGCCTGCGGCCACGCGCGTGCCGCCATCGAAGCGCTGCCCCGCCCTGCCCGGCACATCGACGACGATCACCTCGCCGTCGGGCAGCAGCAGCGAGGACGAGGCGCCCTGGCCGACATCCCAGACGATCCATTGCGGCGCAGCCGGGCGATATTCGGGAAGGCTCAGCAGCAGAAACAGCAGCAGTCCCGCAAGCAGCGACACCAGCGCACCGCGTCCGTGCCGGCGCCCGACCCAGAGCCAGGCGGCGATGAGCATGCCGGCCGTAAAAGCCAGAAGCGCCGGCATGCCGGGCTCAGGCAGCCACAGTCTTCCCAGCGGCCAGGAGGTGACCCGGTGAATCAGCCACAGCCCCGCATCGATGCCGGCGGCCGAGGCCGAAAGACAGGCCCCGGCCAGCGTATCCAGTCCGAGGATCGTGCCGATCTCGCCGGCCAGCGCCGTCGGCAGCACCCAGACCCCGTACAGCGGCACCAGCAGAAGGTTCAGCGGCAGGCCGTACACCGGCAGCCTTCCGAACACCGAGGCCACGAGCGGCAGCGTGGCCAGCCCCGCAACCAGCGAGATCCAGAAGAGGCCGCCGGACAGCCGTCTGGCGCCGGAAGCCGCTACGCCCTGATCCCGAAGCTCATGGCCCTCGGCCCAGATCAGCACCGCCGCGCTGGCAGTGAACGACATCCACAGCGACAGCGACACGACGGCCGAGGCATCCAGCGCCAGCAGCAGCATCAGCGCCGCCAGCAATGTGTTCAGCGGAAAGCTCCGGGCGCGCAGGAGCCAGGCCAGCACAGCCGCGGCCAGCATCAGCCCGGCGCGCATGGCCGGCCAAGGCCAGCCGGCCAGCATCGCATAGAAGCCTGCGCCGAAAAGCCCGGCAAGCAGCGCCAGCGAACGCACCGGCAGATACACCATGCAGGCCTCAAACCGGGTCAGCAGCCACCATGCCAGGCCGAAGAAAACGGCCGCGGCCATGCCGACATGCATGCCGGAGATCGCCAGCAGATGCGCCGCACCGCTGGCGCTGAAGGCATCGTAGGTTGACGCCGGGATCGCGCTGCGATCGGCCAGCAGCAGCGCCTGAAGAATCGCCCCGGATGCATCGGGCCGCACATCAGGGCCGCTAGCGGGCCGTGTCAGGATGGCCTGGCGGAGGCGATCGCGAAGGCGCTGCAGCATGCCCGGATGCCGGGCCAGCAGACGCGGCGCATCCAGCGCCCGGCCGATGGCCGCGATGCCGTGATCGAAACACCAGCGGCGATAATCGAAGGCCCCTGGATTGCGATCGTTCTCCGGACGATGCAGCCGGACCCTCAGCGCGATGCGATCCCCGGCCTGAAGCCGTGGCCCGCCATGCAGATAGACCCTCAGGCGCCCGGCCAGCTCCCCGCCTCCCGGCTGCTCCAGGTCCGCATCGGCGGACGGGCGCACATGTTCAAGCAGCAGCAGCTGGTATCCGGGGCGGATCTCGACCTCGGCGACATCGGCTTCAAGCGCCACCGGCCGCTGCAGCCAGTCCGCGGGGATGTCGTACTGGCGGGCCAGATGCAGCAGGAAAAGCGCCCCGAGCATCGCCGCGGCGAGAAGCAGCAGGCAGAGCCCCCGACGGCCGGAGAGCAGGAGCAGCAGGCCTGTGGCGGCCAGCAGCATGGCCGCAGGGACGACGGGCAGCACATCGCTGCGAACCAGCGCCAGGCCGAGCACCCAGACCGCCGCAGCACCGGCCAGCGGCAGGCGCGCATCCAGCCAGTCCCTCAGCCGCCACGCTCCCGCCCGTTTCATGGTCCCGCCCGTCATCCGGATGGCTTCACGGGCAGAGCATCTCAGTCGGGATAGACGACCCGGCCGCGAATCATCGTATCCTCGCCCATCTTGCGGCGGCTGACATCCTCCAGCCGGGGCGCGCGATCCACCGTTTCGACCCCGGTGCCGCTCCACAGCGACACCGCATCGCGTCCGCCGATCAGAATCGGCGCCTGATAGAGCACCAGCTCATCGGTCAGCTGCGCCTCGAAGAAGGCCGCATGCAGCTGTCCGCCGCCCTCGAGCAGCAGATGCAGATAGCCGCCTTCGGCCAGATGCCTGAGAACCGCAGGCAGGCTGCTGGCCCGGCCGATCTCGACGCCGGCATCGTGCCAGCGCCGGGTATGCTCGTTGGTGCTGCGCACATAGAAACGCGTCGGCGCGTCATCGCCAAGCAGCCTGCAGTCGGGATTGAACGGCGGCGTCTCGAAGCAGAGCACGACCCGGAGCGGCACATCGCCGAGAAGCCTCGCATCGCGCACCGTCAGCGACGGATTGTCATGCATCAGCGTGCCGGCGCCGATAAGGATCGCATCGCTCACCGCCCGCAGCCCATGGGCATGCCGGCGCGCCTTCTCACCGCTGATCCACTGGGAATGATGCGTGCGCGTCGCAAGCTTCCCGTCCAGCGAAATCGCCGCCTTGGCCGTCACATACGGGCGCCCGGTCTTCACATAATGGAAGAACGGGATGTTCAGCGCATCGGCCTCGTCGCGCAGCACACCGCCATGCACCTCGACATCATAGGCCTCCAGCACCTTGCCGCCGCCGGCCATCTTCGGGTTCGGATCCGACGAGGCATAGACGACCTGCCGGATACCGGCACGCAGGATGGCATCGGTGCAGGCCGGCGTGCGTCCGCGCGCCGCACAGGGCTCCAGCGTCACATACAGACTGCCGCCCCGGGCCCGATGCCCGGCCTTCTGAAGCGCGACGACCTCGGCATGCGGCCCACCGGCGCGCTCATGCCAGCCCTCGCCGACGACGACGCCGTTGTTGACGACCACGGCGCCGACGCGCGGATTCGGATGCGTCGTGCCGATGCCCTTTCTGGCCAGCCGGATGGCCCGTTTCATCCAGTTCTCGTTGATCTCCATCCCGTCCGTCCTTTTCTTTCAGCAATGTGGCATATTATGCGGCCGGTCTCAAGTCCGATGCGATGCGCATCACGGCGGTTGGCAGGAACCGAAGCGCCACCTATGGTTCGCTCATGCTGCTGATCATCTCGCCCGCCAAGAAACTGGACACCGATTCGCCGGCCCCGGTGAATCGCTGCACGCAACCGGAGATGCTGGATCAGGCCGGCGAACTGGTCGCGATCCTGAGAGAGATGGACAGCTTCCAGATCGCCGATCTGATGAAGCTGAGCATGAAGCTGGCCGATCTGAACATGCAGCGCTACCAGAACTGGCATACCCCGTTCACGCCGGAGAATGCGAAACCGGCGCTGTTCGCGTTCCAGGGCGATGTCTATCAGGGCCTGGATGCCGCAAGCCTGGATGAGAAGGCCATCGATTTCGCGCAGCGTCATCTGCGCATCCTCTCCGGCCTGTACGGCCTGCTGCGGCCGCTGGATCTGATGCAGCCCTATCGCCTCGAGATGGGCACCCGGCTGGCCAATCCGCGCGGACGCGACCTCTACGCCTTCTGGGGCGATCGCATCACCGAGGCGCTGGATCGCGCGCTGGCCGAACAGGGGGATCGCGTGCTGATCAACCTCGCATCCAACGAATACTTCAAGGCCGTGCGCCCCCGCAGGCTGGAGGCCCGGATCATCACGCCGCAGTTCAAGGAGCGCCGCGGCGGCAGCTACCGGGTCATCAGCTTCTCGGCCAAGCGGGCGCGCGGCATGATGTGCCGCTACATCATCGAGCGCGGGCTCGACGACCCCGAGGCCATCCAGAGCTTCGATCTCGACGGCTATGCGTTCCATCCCGAGCTTTCCGAGGGCGATACCTGGGTGTTCGCCCGCGGATGAAAACCGGCCATCACGGGGAGAAGGCATGCCGCATCTGGTTCTGATCGACGGGCCGAATTACGTCTTTCGCGCCTTCCACGCGATCCGGCACAATCTGAAGAACTCCAGGGGCGAGCCGACGAATGCCGTGTTCGGCTATGTGCAGATGCTGCGCAGCGTGCTCAAGGACCTGGCGCCGACGCATGTCGCCGTCGTCTTCGACCCCAGGGACGGCTCCTTCCGCAACGCCATCTATCCGGACTACAAGGCGCACCGGCCGCCGATGCCCGAGGAGCTGGAGGCGCAGTGGCCGCGCATCTTCGAAATCACGCGCGCCTTCAGGCTGCCGCTGCTGTGCGTGGACAACTACGAGGCCGATGACGTCATCGCCACGCTCGCGAAGAAGGCCGAGGCCAGGGGCTGGGACGTGACCATCGTTTCCACCGACAAGGATCTGATGCAGCTGGTCAACGAGCATATCTGGATGCTCGATACGATGCGCCGCAAGGAATACGGCATCGACGAGGTCCGGGAGAAATGGGGCGTGGGCCCCGAGCGCATCCAGGATCTGCTGGCGCTGGCCGGCGATTCGGCCGACAACATCCCGGGCGTGCCCGGCATCGGCCCGAAGACCGCCGTGCAGCTGCTCGAGGAATACGGCGATCTCGAGGGGGTGCTTGCCCATGCCCACGAGATCAGGCAGACCCGGCGGCGCGAGAATCTGATGCAGCATGCCGAGGATGCCCGCCTCTCCTACCGCCTCGTCGCGCTGGCCGAGGATGCGCCGGTCGGCGTCGAGCTCGATGATCTGAAACTGCAAGAGCCGGATCGCGAGGCGCTGGCCGGGCTGTTCCGTGAACTGGAGTTCCGCCGGCTGGGCGCTGAATTCGCCGAGCCATCGCAAACGGACACCGAGCCTGCGGACCGCGACAAGCCCGATGCAGGCAAGTCCGATGCAGAAAAGCCGAAGGCGGAAGCGGCCATCACGCCCGAGCCTGTCGGCGAGCGCAGCGACCAGATCATCCAGGATGAAGCCGCGCTGAAGCGCCTGATCGAGGAGATCCGGGACTGCCCGCTTCTGGCCATCGACACCGAAACGACCTCGCTGGCCACGCACGATGCCGAGATCGTCGGCATTTCGCTGGCCACGAAGCCCGGCCGGGCCTTCTACATTCCGCTGGCGCACCGGGCGGGCGACCTGCTGGAGTCCACGCCCGAACAGATGGATCGCGATGCCTGCCTGAAGGCGCTCCGACCCATCCTTGAGGATGCATCCATTCGCAAATGCGGCCACAACCTGAAGTACGACCTGCAGGTCTTCCGCCGCGCCGGTATCGAGCTTGCCGGCATCCATGCCGATTCGATGCTGCTGGCCTACTGCCTGCGGCCGGGCAAATACCCGCCCAAGCTCGACGCGGTGGCCGAGGATTACCTTGGCTACACCTGCACCCCCTACGAGGCAGTGGCCGGCAAGGGCGCCAGACAGATCGGCTTCGACGCCGTGCCTCTCGAGAAGGCCGCCCCCTATGCCTGCGAGGATGCCGATATCGCACTGAGGCTGTGCGAGCATCTCAGCGCCCTGCTGAAGGCGGAGGGGCGACTGGCCCGGCATGACGATATCGAGCTGCCGTTGTCTCGCGTGCTGGCCGACATGGAATGGCGTGGCGTACGCATCGATCCGGCGCAGCTGGCCCGGATGTCGGAATCCTTCGGCGCACGGCTGCGCGAACTGGAGGCCGAGATCCACCGCGCCGCCGGCGTCGAGTTCAACATCCAGTCGCCCAGGCAGCTGGGCGAGCTGCTGTTCGAAACGCTAAAGCTTCCGGGCGGCAAGAAGACCAAATCCGGCCAGTGGGCCACCGGCCAGAGCGTGCTCGAGAAGCTGGCCGACGAACACGAGGTACCGCGGCTGATCCTCGAGGCCAGGGCGCTGAGCAAGCTGAAATCCACCTACACCGATGCGCTGCAGAAGCTGATCCATCCCGAAACCGGGCGCGTGCACACCTCCTACAATCAGGCGATCACGACAACCGGCCGGCTCTCGTCGAGCGATCCGAACCTGCAGAACATCCCGATCCGCAGCCCCGAGGGCCGCGAGATCCGCAAGGCCTTTGTCGCCGAGCCCGGCAAGCTGCTGATCGCAGCCGACTACTCCCAGATCGAGCTGCGGCTGATGGCGCATTTCTCGCAGGATCCGGTGCTGATCGAGGCGTTCAGGCGCAACGAGGACATCCATGCCGCCACCGCCGCGGCCGTCAACGACGTGCCGCTGGATCAGGTGAGCGGCGAGATGCGCCGCCGGGCCAAGATCATCAACTTCGGCATCCTCTACGGCATGAGCGCCTTCGGCCTGGCCAGGCAGCTGGGCATCGAGCGCGGCGAGGCGCAGACATTTATTGACACCTACTTTGACAAATATCGTCAGGTGCGCGCCTTCATGGATGCGACCCTGGAGCAGGCGCGCGCGAACGGCTATGTCGAAACGCTGCTGGGCCACCGCGTCTATGTGGACGACATCAACGCGGCCAACGGCATGCATCGCGCCTATGCCGAGCGCACGGCGATCAATGCCCCGCTGCAGGGCTCGGCCGCCGACATCATCAAGGTCGCGATGATCCGACTGCACCAGCGGCTGCGCGAGGAAACACCGGATGCCAGCATCATCCTGCAGGTGCATGACGAACTGGTCGTTGAAGCACCCGCAGCCGAGGCCCGGCAGGTCACCGAGCTGATGCGCGAGTGCATGCAGTCCGCCGCCGAACTGCACGTGCCGCTGACCGTCGACATCGACTGCGGCCCATCCTGGTTCGAGGCGCACCGGCTCTGACCCGTCCGGGGGCGTTGCGCCCCCCGATCTGGCATTGGTTTTGGCATTGTATTTGCTCTATCTCCAGCAGCCCGGCCAGGGCCAGACGGGAGAGCGCATGCCGAAAGACTTCCGAACATTGTGGAGTGCGATACGCACCGCCTTTGCCTGCCGCGAAAGGCTCGAATCCCATGTCGGCTATGTGCTTCTCCTGGTCCTTGCGGCCATCCCGATCATTATGAGTTTCGCCTGGATCAACTGGCGCGCACACCACGAGGGCCTGGCCATGCTGGAGGCCGGCATCGTTGTGCTGCTGCTGCCGGCGGCGCTGATGCTTCACTTCAACTGGCATGCCAGGCTGGCGACGCTGCTGTTCATCGGCCTGGCCATGACCCTGTTTCTGGCGCTGTTCATCGACGGCGGCATCGCCGCAACCGGCAACATCTGGCTGCCGATCCTGCCGTTTGTCACGGTCCTGGCCATGGGCCTTCGCGCCGGATCGGCCGTGGCCGTCGCCGGCCTGCTCGGCATCTATGCGATTGCGGCCCTGCATGCGTTCGGGCTGCTCTCCCTGCCCTACAGCGACCATGAAATCCTGATCACCTGCGCGGCCACCACGGTCTTTACCGGCCTTGGCATCGGCACGGGCATCATCCGCACGATTCTGGCGATGCGCGAGCGGCGCAACATGGAGCGGCTGCGGGCCTCCGAGGAGGCGCTGCGCCGAGCGCACGCGGAACTGGAGGTCCAGGTTGCCGAGCGCACCGCGCATCTGGCCCGGGCCAAGAAGCGGCTGGAAAAGGAGATCGAGGAAAAGGAGCAGGCCAATGAGCGCCTGCGGCAGACGCAGGAGAAGTTCTTCCAGGCCCAGAAGATGGAGGCGATCGGCACGCTCGTCGGCGGCATCGCGCACGACTTCAACAACATGCTCTCGGGCATCACGGCCAATCTGTATCTG
>CAZDLB010000046.1:0-14341 GCA_964505995.1 uncultured Zetaproteobacteria bacterium | reverse complement strand
AGCTCCTTGCGCTGAGCGCTGAGCCCCCTAGCATCAAGGCATGACCGGCGAGCTCTCATCGATCGAGCGACTGCGATCCAGCGCCTATGCGATCGCGGAGGAGGGCGGCTCTCTGGCCTCGCGCATCTTCAACGGCTTCATCATGATGCTGATCCTCGCCAATGTCGTCGCCATCGTGCTCGAATCCGTCGAACCGGTCTATCGGGCGCATACGGCCTTCTTCGAGGGCTTCGAAACCTTCTCCGTGGCCGTGTTCACGCTTGAATACCTGCTGCGCGTCTGGGTCTGCATCGAATCGGCGGATTATTACCACCCTGTCCGGGGGCGGCTGCGCTACATGGTCTCGTTCATGGCGCTGGTCGATCTGCTGGCCATCCTGCCCTATTACCTGTCCATGTTCATCGGACTGGACACGCGCTTTTTGCGCGTGCTGCGGCTGCTGCGGGTGTTCAAGCTGACGCGGCATTTCCATCCGCTGGAGATCCTGATGCAGGTCATCCGCATGGAAGGCCCGGTGCTGGCCTCGGCGCTTTTCGTGCTGCTGGTGCTTGCGGTGCTGGCCGCCGGCGGCATCTATGTCGTCGAACACGATGCGCAGCCGGATGCCTTCGGCAGCATCCCGTCGGCCATGTGGTGGGCCATCGTGACACTGACGACGGTCGGCTACGGCGATGTCGTGCCGCATACCGATGCCGGCCGCATCTTCGCGCTGATCATCACGATGCTCGGCGTCGGCATGGCCGCGCTGCCGGCAGGCATCATCGCCGCCGGCTTCACGCGCGAGATGCAGAAACGACGCGAAATCTACCAGAGCAGCGTGCGCGAGGCGCTCGAGGATGGCGTCATCACCGAGGAGGAGCAGAAGCACCTGGAGGAGATCCGCAAGCACCTGGGTCTGAATCTCGACGATGCCAAGGCCGTGACGCGGGCCGAGTTCAGTCTGCTGGCCGAGCTTGAGGGCAGCCGCTGCCCGCATTGCGGCGAGAAGCTCTTTGTCCACGGTCATGCCACGGCCGGCGGGGACAAGCCGGAATCGGATCGCTAGGCTTGGCCCTCACGTTCATCTGGCGAGGTTTCGAATGAAGGTTCTGGTTGTCGGCGGCGGTGGCCGCGAACATGCACTGTGCTGGAAACTGAGGCGTTCGCCCTCGGTGTCCGAGGTGGTCTGTGCGCCGGGAAATCCCGGCATCGCACGCGATGCCCGCTGCGTGGATGTCGGCGCCGGGGACATCGACGGCCTCGTCGATCTGGCGCGATCCGAACAGCCCCGTCTGGTCGTCGTCGGTCCGGAAGCGCCGCTGGTCGCGGGTCTTGCCGACAGGCTGCGCGCCGAGGGCTTTGCCGTGTACGGCCCGGATCAGGCCGCGGCCGAGCTTGAGGGCAGCAAGTCCTTCTCCAAGCAGCTGATGGCCGAGGCGGGCGTGCCGACGGCGCGCTTTGAGGTGCATACCGATCCCGATGCGGCCGAAAGACTGATCCGCGAATGGGGCGCACCCATCGTCGTCAAGGCATCGGGACTCGCCGCCGGCAAGGGTGTGATCGTTGCGCAGACGGTCGAGGAGGCCGTGGCCGCGGCGCGCGACATGCTTGCCGGCAACGCCTTCGGTTCGGCCGGCTCGCAGGTCGTCATCGAGGAATGCCTCGAAGGTGAGGAGGCCTCCTGCCTGTTCCTCGTTTCCGGTGACACGATCCTGCCGCTGGATTCCAGCCAGGATCACAAGGCGCTGCTGGACGGTGACAAGGGCCCGAACACCGGCGGCATGGGCGCCTATTCGCCGGCGCCCTGCGTCACGCCGGAGATCGCCGGGCGGGTCCTGGACGAGATCGCGCGGCCGATAATCGCCGCGCTCAAGCGCCGCGGCATCGAGTTCATCGGCACGCTCTATGCCGGCGTCATGCTGACCAGGGATGGCCCGAAGACGCTGGAGTTCAACGTGCGCTTCGGCGACCCGGAATGCCAGCCGCTGATGAGCCGGCTGAAATCCGATCTCGGCGAAGTGCTGCTGGCCGCGGCCGAGAAGCGGCTGGACGGCGTGGAACTGGAATGGGACGAGCGCCCAGCGCTCTGCGTCGTCGTCGCCTCCGACGGCTATCCCGGAAGCTTCGAGAAGGGGCAGCCGATTCGCGGCCTGGATGAAATCGAGGCCGCCGGCGCCATCGTCTTCCATGCCGGCACGGCCCTCCAGGACGGGCAGATCGTCAATGCCGGCGGCCGCGTGCTCGGCGTCACGGCCCTCGGCGAAACCGTTTCCGAGGCGCAGCGCAAGGCCTATGCGGCGCTGACGCATCTCGACTGGCCCGGCGGTTTCTATCGCCGCGACATCGGCCATCGCGCCATCGCCCGTGAGAAGGAGGACTGAATGGATCCGATCAAGGTGCTGATCCTGATGGGCAGCAAGTCCGACCGTCCGGTCATGGAAAAGGCCGAGGCCGTGCTCGACGAATTCGGCGTGCCCTACAAAACGATGATCCGCTCGGCGCACCGCACCCCCGAGGCGACCGTGCAGGCCGTGCGCGATGCCGAGGCCGCCGGCTGCCAGGTCTTCATCTGTGCCGCCGGCATGGCGGCCCACCTGGCCGGCGTCGTCTGCTCCAAGACCGTGCGCCCGGTCATCGGCGTGCCCATCGCGGCCGGCCCCCTGAACGGCGAGGATGCGCTGCATTCGACGGTGATGATGCCGCCGGGACTTCCGGTGGCGACCGTCGGCATCAATGCCGCGAAGAATGCGGCGCTGCTGGCCATCCAGATCCTGGCGCTGAACGATGCGGATCTGACCGAGAAGCTGGTCGCCGACCGCGAGGCCCAGGCCCGCGCCATCCTCGCCGAGGACTGAAGCCGGCTTTTGCGCGCCATCCATCGGCGACTGGCCGCCCTGCGGGGCGCGCGCATCCTGAAGGCCGGGGGGCTGATCGCGCATCAGACCTCGACCCTGCCCGGCGTGGCTGCATCCCCGGCCAGCGATCCGGCGCTCGCCCGGCTGCGGCGCTTCAAGCAGCGTCGCAGCCCGTTCCTGCTGCTGGCCGATGCAACAGCCACGGCGCTGAGGCTTGCGCGCCATCTTTCCCCGGAACTGCGCCGCGCCGCAAGGTCTTGCTGGCCGGGCACGATGACGCTGGTGTTTCCCGGCAGGCCCGGGCTTCCCGAATGCTGCTATGACCGGGGCATGCTCGCCGTGCGCGTGGATGCGGATGCGGCCACGCGTCTGCTGGCCCGGGCCGCGGGCGGACTCGTCGTTTCCAGCAGCCTGAACCGCCGGGGTGAAACCACCGCGAAACCGGGGCTTGCGCACCGGATGCGCCATCGCCGCTGGATCAATGCCCATCTGGGCGGCGGCCAGGGCCTGGGGCGGGGCTCGCGCATGCTGGCCATCCGGCGCAATATCTGCACCGTGATCCGGCCATGACGCGCCGATGATGAATGGCTAACATGCCGCGCATGCAATCGTTTGGCGAGCTTCTGAAATCCCTCTGGCTGCGGCTGGGTTCGATGTCCTTCGCGGTGATCCTGCTGATAGTGCTGTCCATCGCCTCGGTCATCGGCACGGTGCTGCTGCAGAACCAGAGCCAGGCCGATTATCTGCAGCAGTTCGGGCCGCTGTGGTACTGGGTGTTCCGCGGCCTCGGCCTGTTCGACATGTACCACACCTGGTGGTTCCTGACGATGCTGGGCTTTCTGATGGTGTCGCTGACGGCCTGCCTGTGGCGCAACGTGCCGCGCATGCTCAAGGAGATGAAGAGCCGCAACACGCATCTGGCCGACAAGTCGCTGAAGCGCTTCCAGTTCGTGCATGACTGGCAGCTGCCCAGGGCCGATGCCGGGGCACTGGCCGATGCCTTCCGCGCGCGGCTGCATGGCTGGGAGTTCCGCGAGGAGAACATGGACGGGCGCCTGGTCGTCCGCGCCGACAAGGGGCGCTGGAACAAGTGGGGATACATCCTCGTGCATGGCGCGCTGCTGGTGATCCTGATCGGCGGCTGGATGAGCGTGCACTACGGCTTCCGCGGCAACATGGCCGTGCCCGAAGGCGGCAAGGAAAGCGAGATCTCCTTTCTGAGAGGCACCGAAACCGAAACCCTGAAGATGCCGTTCGAGGTCCGTTGCAACGACTTCTTCATCGACTTCTATCCGACCGGCGCGCCGAAGGAATTTCGCAGCAACCTGACCATCATCGACGATGGCAAGGAGGTTCTGACCTCGGATATCATCGTCAACGAGCCGCTGTACTACAAGGGCGTGCGCATCTATCAGGCGAGCTTCGGCGATGGCGGCTCGGCCGTCACCTTCAAGCTCTTCCACCTCGACGGCAGCAAGGTTGTCGATATCGCCAAGACCCATGTCTACGAGACCTGGAAGGACGAGAAGACCGGCGTCGAGCTGAAGGTCACCGACTTCAAGCCATACAACGTCGAGAACATGGCCAACCCGGGCGAGCCGAACCGCTGGCGCGATCTCGGGCCGGCCGTCGAGTTCGAGATGCGCGGACCGGGGCTGCGGCCGGTGAAGATCAAGCTGTTCCAGCAGCCGTTCATCGATGCCGACGGCAACAACCAGGGCTCGTTCATGTCGCTGTCGCTGACCGGCGATGCGAAGGACTACCGCCCCGTGGCACTGGGGATCGACCTGACGAATCCGAAGGAATGGGAGCTGTTCCATGCCTTCATGAAACACCTGAACGAGGCCACCGAGAGCGATGCCAGGCAGGCGCATCTGAATGCCTTCAGGCAGGCCATGCGCGACGTCTTCGGCGATCAGCGTCCTGAGGGCTTCCAGCAGATGGCGATGCGCGTGCTGCAGGCCTCGCAGATCCTGCCGCAGCTGCCCTGGCCGCTGCTGCCGATGCTCGATGATTTCGATCAGGTCTATTACACCGGTCTGCAGCTGGCGAAGGATCCGGGCATGAATGTCGTCTGGGTCGGCAGCGCCATCCTGGTCATCGGCCTGTGCATCATGTTCTACATGCCGCATCGCAAGCTGTGGCTGATCGTCCGGCCCGATGGCCGTGTCAGTCTGGCCGGCATGGTCACGCGCAACGCGATGACCTTCGAGCATTTCTTTCACGAACTGTTCATGAAGCTCGATGATGATTTTGCCAGCCAATCCAAACGAGGGAGTTCCGCATGAGTGCAACCACCGCCGAAGCCACGTTCTTCGAAACCTTCAATACCGGCCGCTGGGCCTATCTGCGCTTTGCCGCCTATCTCGGCCTGATGGCCGGCATCGCGGCCATGGCCATGTTCGGGCAGGGGGGCTATGACGAGGATGCCTTCCTGTATCAGATCCTGAGCATGAAGGGGGTCATCTGGGGTGGCACCGGCATCCTCTTCGCCTGCGCCCTGGCCGCCGTCGGCAGCGCGCTGCGGCCGAAATGGATCGAATCGAAGCTGGCGCGCAACTGCACGCCCTGGCTGGACGGCGCGCTGCTGATGGTCGTGCTGGCCTGGGTCTGGACCTTCTTCGAGCCGGCGAAGGAGCTGATCTCGTACGAGGATCAGTCCAACCTGTTCGCCGGCAAGGTCATCATGGCGATGAACGTGCTGTTCATCTTCTCGGCCGTGGCCTATATCGCCTATCTGTTCGCGCCGGAATCCTTCATCGGCCGCATCGCGACCTGGAGCGCCTATGCCGGCGTCTATGCCGGCGGCTCGGCGCTGCTGCTGCGCTGGCACGAGTCCTATCTTTTCGACATGGACATCGGCCATGCGCCGGTCTCCAACCTCTACGAGGTCTTCATCCTGCTGTTCTGCATCACCGGCGCCGTCTATCTGGCGCTGGAGAAGCGCTATCAGGCCAAGGCCATGGGCGCCTTCGTGATGACGCTGGTTTCCGCCGGCGTGTTCTTCGGCATCTGGCTGGATTCGGTCGGCCAGGCAGACATCAAGCCGCTGGTGCCCGCCCTGCAGTCCTACTGGATGAAGATCCATGTACCGATGAACTTTATCGGCTACGGCTCCTTTGCCGTGGCCTGTGGCGCCGGCATGGCCTATCTGACCCGCCATCGCCTGGAGGCGAAGGGAAGCAAATCGAAGCTGCTGACCATCTTCCCGACACTGGATCAGCTCGACCAGCTGGCCTACAAGGCCGTGGCCATCGGCTTCCCGGCCTTCACGCTGGCCACGATTCTGGGCGCCGCCTGGGCGGCCGAGGCCTGGGGCGGCTACTGGTCCTGGGATCCGAAGGAGACCTGGGCGCTGATCGTCTGGCTCGTCTACGGCGCCTATCTGCATGCGCGCGTTTCCCACGGCTGGCATGGCAAGGCGCTGGCCTGGTGGGCCGTGGCCGGATTCCTCGTCACCGTGTTCTGCTTCCTCGGCGTGAACATGTATCTCTCCGGCCTGCATTCCTACGGTCGCTTGTCCTGAAGGGAGACTTCCATCATCCCGGCCCTGTCGTGCGCGGCAGGGCCGTTTTTGTTGCCTGAATCACAGGATTCATTAAGCTGACCGCCCATGAAGCCGCTGCGCAAGATCATCTTCCCGACGGCCGGACTCGGCACCCGTTTCCTGCCGGCCACGAAGGCCAGCCCGAAGGAGATGCTGACCATCGTCGACAAGCCGCTGATCCAGTATGGCGTCGAGGAGGCGCTGGCCGCGGGCATGGATGAGATCGTCATGGTCACCGGCCGGGGCAAGCGTTCGATCGAGGATCATTTCGACATCTCGGCCGAACTCGAGGCCAACCTCAAGGCCGCCGGCAAGGAAGCACTGTATGAAGAGGTTTCCCGTATTTCGCGCATGGCCGAGGTCATCTATGTGCGCCAGAAACAGGCGCTGGGGCTGGGCCATGCGGTGCTCTGCGCCCGCCACTGGATCAATGACGAGCCCTTCGGCGTGGCGCTGGCCGATGAGCTGATCGTTGCCGACACCCCCGCGATGCAGCAGCTGCGCACCATCCATGAAAAGACCGGCCATTCGGTGATCGGCCTGATGCGCGTGGATCGCTCCGAAGCCCACAAATACGGCATGGTGGCCTGTGAGTCCCAGACCGACGGGCTGCTGCGGCTGACCGGCATGGTCGAAAAGCCCGCGCCTGATGAAGCGCCATCGGATCTGGCCATCATCGGGCGCTACATCTTCACGCCACGGCTGATGCAGCTGCTGAAGGATGTTCCGCCGGGCAAGGGCAACGAGATCCAGCTGACCGATGCGATCGCCCGGCTGGCTTCCGAGGAGCCGGTCTATGGCATGCTGATCGAAGGCCAGCGCTTCGATGCCGGCAATCCGGCCGGCTTTCTGATCGCCAACGCGGTGCTCGGCCTGCAGCATCCGCTCTACGGCGAGGCCTTCCGCGAAAACCTGAAGAAGTACCTGTAGCCATCACGATGCTGAGCACCATCCTGGCCCTGGATGCGTCGGTGAATCAGACCGCGGCCTGCCTGCTTCTCGGCGATGCGGCCCTGCATCTGGGCCTGGGTGCAGCCCGGCCGCGCTCGGCCGATCTTGCCGGTGTCCTGGGGGGACTGCTTGAGCGGGCCGGGGTGGGATGGGATGAACTCGATGGCTTCGCCCTGGGAGCGGGCCCCGGATCGTTCACCGGTCTGCGCATCGCCGCAGCCACGCTGGCCGGCTTCAATGCCGGAAGGGGGAAACCCGTCATTCATCTCTCCTCGCTGGCCATCACCGCCTGCGAAGTCGATACGGATGCGGATCTGACGGTGATCGAGGACGCGCGCGCAGGCGAGGCCTTCGTCGGCCGCTACCGCCAGGGCAAGGCTCAGGATGCGGACCGCTGCGTGGCCTGGGATGAGGTCGCGGCGATGGCGCCGGCCCCCTGGACCGGGCACAGCAAACCGGCCATCAGGCTTGAGAACTGGTCGTTCATCCCCGCCTGCAGGAGCCGCGATGCCGCCCTGGAGCGATGCCTGCGCCGAAGTCTGGAAAACCTGCCTGAAACCGCGGACCTGCCCCGGTATCCGCAGCCGGTCTATCTGCAGGCCTCGCAGGCCGAAAGGAATGCCCATGTCTGAGAACCCGAGAATCCTGTTTGTCTGCCTCGGCAACATCTGCCGTTCGCCGATGGCCGAATATGTCGTGCGCCAGGTCGCCGAGCGCCGTGGCCTGAACGGCCGCTTTCTGTTTGCCTCCGCCGGCACCGGCAGCTGGCATGTCGGCCATGGCGCGGATGAACGCGCCCGTGAAACCGCGCTGCGTCACGGGCTGGACATGAGCGCCCATCGCGCCCGGCAGATCACCAGGCACGGCATCGAAGACTGGGACTGGTTCGTGGCCATGGATCATGCCAACCGCCTCGATCTTCTGGACATGGGCGCCCCGCCCGAAAGGGTTCTGATGATGCGCCAGTTCGAGGTGGATGATATTGACGCCGCGCCGGACGTACCGGATCCGTACTACGGCGGACCGGACGGCTTCGAGGATGCCTATCGCATGCTCACGGCCAACGCCGAACGGCTGCTCGACTTCCTGGAGGCACGCCTCGGCTGAGCCGCCTGCGGCGTCGGCTCAGGACTTGAAATACTGCGGATCGATATTGTACTTGCGCAGCATCTTGCGCACGGTATTGCGATTCAGCCCCAGCATCTCGGCCACCTTCAGCTGATTGCCGTGGCAGCGCTCCATCGCCAGCATCAGCAACGGTGGCTCGGTCTGCTCGAGCATGTGCCGGTACAGATCCTTCGCCTCGGCGTAACCGAGCTGATGCAGATACTGGCGCGTGCAGCGCGTCACGGCCTCGGAGAGCGTTTCCTCGGCCTGGCCGGTATTGTCCGGATTGCCCAGCGCCAGCGCGACATCCGACAGCGTGATGCTCGCGCCCGGCGTCAGCACGGCCAGCCGGCGCATGACATTCTTCAGCTCCCGGACATTCCCCGGCCAGTCGTGGCGGGCGAGCAGATCGGCGGCATCATCGAGCAGGATCGGTGCCTGCATGCCCAGCTCTTCGGCCGCCTGATCGAGAAGATGCATGGCCAGCTCGCGGATATCGTCGCGGCGCTCGCGCAACGGCGGAATATGCACCGGAATGACATTCAGCCGATAGTACAGATCCTCGCGGAACTCACCCTTGGCGATCTTTTCCTGAAGATTCTGATGCGTCGCCGCCAGCAGCCGGACATTGACCGGCTGCGACTTCGTCGAGCCCACGCGCTGGATACGCCCCTCCTCGAGCACACGCAGCAGCTTGGCCTGCAGGGATGCTGGCATGTCGCCGATCTCATCGAGAAAAAGCGTACCGCCATCGGCCTGCTCGAAACGCCCGGGCCGGGCGCGGTCGGCGCCGGTAAAGGCTCCCTTTTCATGGCCGAAAAGCTCGGATTCGAGCAGCTCGGCCGGGATCGCGGCGGTATTGATGGCGACGAACGGTTTGTCCGCGCGACGACTATGCTCGTGCAGGGCGGATGCGACAAGCTCCTTGCCGGTACCGGACTCGCCGGTAATCAGCACCGTCAGATCGGAGGCCGCAACGCGCCCCAGCGTGCGGAACAGCTTCTGCATGACCGGACTGCGCCCGATGATGCGATCCTCGAGCTTCTTCGCAGCAGGCCCGGCGGTTTCCGGCGAAGGCTGCAAGCGCTGCACGAGCCTGCGCACCTCATCCAGATCGAACGGCTTGGGCAGGTATTCCATCGCACCGCGACGATAGGCCTCGGCGGCATGGCCGAATGTCGTTTCGGCCGTGAGCATCACGACCGGCATCGTCAGCTCGCCGCTTTCCAGAAGATCCATGCCATTGCCATCGGGCAGATAGACATCGAGAAAACAGAGATCGACATGGCCTTGCCGCATCCTCTGACGCGCCTCTTCGATGCTTCCGGCCTGGAGGACATGCACGCCCTCCTCGCGCAGCACCTTGGCCAGCACCCAGCGGATGCCTTCATCATCATCCACGACCAGCGCCTGTATCATCGCTCATCCTCCATCCGCACCGGCAGGTGCAGGATCATGCTGGTGCGTCCTCGTTCGAAGCGCGGCGTCACCCGACCACCGTGCTCGATCATCACCCGCTCGACCAGCGCCAGGCCCAGCCCGCTGCCGCGCTCCTTGCCGGTGACATAGGGATCGAACAGACGCTCCTGCAATGCCGCCGGCACGCCGGGTCCGTCATTGGTGATGCGAATCTCGATGACCGCCCCCTGATGCTGCGGCAGATGCACCAGCGGCGCGATGCGCGTCTGCCACTCGATGTACGAATCCGCCGCCTCGACGGCGTTGCGCCACAGATTTTCCAGCGCCTGCCGGAAGCGTTCGGCATGCAGCAGGGTTTCCGGCAGGCTGGGATCGAACACCCGCTCGACCTGAATGCCATCGGGATACCGAATCACATCCTGAATCAGCGCATGGATGTTCGTCATCTCCATCTTCAACGCGGCCCTCGGGCCGATCTGCAGGAACGCATCGATGCGATCCCGGATGCGGTTCACGTCCCCGAGGATGCGTTCCACCGCCTCCCTCGCATCCGACTCAAGCTCAAGCCCTTCCAGCCATTGCGCCGCGCCCTTCAGCGAAGCCAGCGGATTCTTGACCTCATGCGCCATCTCCAGCGCGATGCGGGCCGCGGCCTCGGCCATCTCCCGGCGCCTGAACTGATGTTCCTCCTCGATGCGGTGCGCCTCGGGGACAAAGATGGCCGCCATTCCCTGTGCATGGGCGCCGAGGTGCAGCGTGACCGGAAGGCCCGAATCCCTGAGGCGCAGATCATGGCTGGTGCAGCCATCCTCGCCGACCCTGTCCAGCAGTCTCTCGACCTCGGCCTCCGGCGAGAAAATATCAGCCAGCCGGCGCCCGATCAGCTTGCGCTCGGAGTGTCCGATCGCCTCCTGCGCCCGCTCATTGCCCTGCAGAATCCGGCCCGCCGCATCGAGCAGCATCAGCGGCAGCGGCACGGCCCCGATGGCGACCTGCCTAGGCGGCACGATCCAGTCCCGATGCAGCCCGATCGAGGCCCGTGAAATATTCCCGGGCCGCGCGCATCTGCTCCTTCCAGCTGGCATGGCGCTGGAAGCCGGCGCGGAATTCCGCCGACCCGGGCAGCCCCTTGCTGTACCACGGGATATGCTTGCGCGCGAGTTTTGCGGCCGTCGCCTCGCCATGGTGCGCGTGCATCAGCCGCATGTGCTCGGCGATGATCTGCCAGCGTTCGCCGGCCGTGGGCTGGCATGGTGCCGGCTGGTTCAGGATCGCCGCACGCACCTCGCCCAGCACCCAGGGATTGCCCTGCACGGCGCGCCCGACCATGACGCCGTCGCAGCCGGAGATGCGGATCATCTCCCGCGCGCTGTCGCCGTCAACGATATCGCCGTTGCCGATGACCGGAATCGAAACGGCCGACTTGGCCAGTCCGATATCCTCCCAGCAGGCGTGGCCGTTGAACATCTGCGCGCGCGTGCGCCCATGCACGGTCAGCATCTGGATGCCGCAATCCTCGGCGATGCGGGCGATGCGCTCGACATTCTTGCTGCGCTCATCCCAGCCGGTGCGGATCTTCAGCGTCACCGGCACCTCGACGGCCTTCACGACGGCCGAGATCACACGCGCGACGAGTCTCTCATCGCGCAGCATCGCCGACCCTGCCACCTGCCTGCATACCTTCTTGACCGGACAGCCCATGTTGATATCGACGAAGTCCGCGCCATGTTCGACGGCCCACCGGGCGGCCTCGACGACAAACTTCGGATCGGAGCCCGCGATCTGGATGGCTACGGGACGATCGTCCTCATCCAGCACCGCCATGCGCTCGGTGCGCTCCCGCCCCTGCTCGACGGCGCGCGAGGCAATCATCTCGGTAACCGTCAGGCCAATGCCGAAGCGCTTGCACACCTTGCGAAACGGCAGGTCGGTGATGCCGGCCATCGGCGCCAGCACCAGCGGCACATCGATGAAATGCTCTCCCAGCCGGAAGCCGGGCAGCAGCGGCCTGGACGTGGATTCGTTGCGGATCCCAGTTTGCATGCATCACCTTTCCCGCAGCCGCATGCCATCTTCGGAGCGGCTGCCTAAAAAATGGGCAATCCTAGCGACGGCAGCGACCGGACTCCAGCGGCTTGTGTTTCCCGGCCGGCTTGCCAGCCTTGGCTCATGAGTCATTCAAGCCCGATCCAGTGGCAACGGACGCGGTTCGTGCAGTCGGTCGGCGATGCGCGCCAGTTCCCGGCCAGCGATCTGACCGAGATCGCCGTCGCCGGACATTCGAATGTCGGCAAGTCCTCGCTGCTCAATGCGCTGTTCGGTCGCAAGGGACTGGTCAAGACCTCGAAGAACCCCGGCTGCACGCGGCTGTTGAACCTGTTCTCCGTGGATGAGCGGCTGCTCGTGGTGGATCTTCCCGGCTACGGCTTTGCTCGGGCCTCGAAGCGCGAGCAGCAGCGGTGGCAGCAACTGATCGAGGGTTATCTGAGCCGTTCAGCGGGCCTCAGGCTGGTGCTGGTGCTGCTGGATATCCGCCACGGGCCGAAGGATTCCGACCTGCAGCTGATTGCCTGGCTGAATGCTCAGGGCATCCGCTGGCTGCCGGTGGCCACCAAGGCGGACAAGCTCTCCGGCAATGCCAGAGCCAGGCGACTGAAGGAGATGACCGAGGCGCTGGGCGGCATGCTGACGCCGCTTGCGACCTCCAGCCATGATGGCCGCGGCATCGACAAACTGCGCCAGGCAATCGAAGACGAGCTTTCAGCCCGCTGATTCGTCCATCGCCCGCAGCAGATCGTCCCGCGTTGCACGCAGCAGACAGCGATCCGGCAGGCGTGCCACCGGCGCATGCGGACACAGGCTCTGGCAGTCCAGGGATCTTGCCGGGATGCCGTGCCGGGCAAGCGCCGCCAGCAGCTCGCTGCCGCCATAGTCGCCGCAGCGCGGCCCGAGACAGATGCCGACAGCCCCGCCGTTGTTCGTTTCGGACTTCATCGGCCCAAGGCTAGCATGTCCGCCGCGGTTGAACCCGCAGGCCTTGCTCAGCATAGTTGCCGGTGCAACAGCATTGACGAACACCACGAGGCACCCATGACACGCATTCCCGCAGCATCGGCATCCGCAGCCCAGGCCCTGAGCCTGGTCAGCTCCCTTCAGCAACGTTTCGTCACCAGCCTGGAAGCACTGGCCAGAGCGCACGGCAGCGCCCAGAGCTTCACCCCGGTGGCATGGGAGCGCGACGGTGGCCGCCACGGTGGCGGTGTGCGATACGAGACAGCCGATGGCGAGCTCTTCGGGCGCGGCTCGGTCAATGTCTCGCAGGTGCATTACGACGACATGCCGGAAAAGAGGCTCGGTTCGGCCACGGCCATCTCGACGATCATCCATCCGCTTCATCCGCTGGCGCCGTCGGTGCACATCCATATCAGCTGGACCGAGATGAAGGATGGCTCCGGCTACTGGCGCATGATGGCCGATCTGAATCCGTCGCACCCGGTCGAGGAAGACACCCGTCAGTTCCTTGACGCCCTGCAACGGACCGCGCCCCGGTATTTTGACACCGCCAGGGCACAGGGCGATCGCTATTTCTGGATCCCGGCACTGAACCGTCACCGCGGCGTGGCGCATTTCTATCTGGAACAGTTCAGCAGCGGCGATGCCGCGGCCGATCATGCGCTGGCCGAGGCGGTGGGCCGCACCGCGATCGACACCTACCTCGCCATCCTCGGGCGCGCACTGGCCGATGCCCCGGAACCGACGGATTCGCAGCGCCGGACGCAGCTGGACTATCACACGCTGTATTTCTTCCAGGTGCTGACGCTGGATCGCGGCACGACCACGGGCCTGATGGTCCACGACCAGAACGACATCGGCATCATGGGCTCGCTGCCGCCCTGCGTTGACCGCGAGCTTCTGGCCTCCTGGATCGAGCGCATGCGAAAGCCGCAGGATGAACTGCTGCGCAGCCTGATTGCGGCATTGCCCGAAGCCAGTCCCGCGCCGGTGGACGAGGCCTGCAAGAAGCGGCTGGCCGAGGCGGTCAGGCGGCACTATCGCGCCCATCCCGAGGCGATCGCGATGCAGGCCTCGGGCGATGTGATCCCGCCGACGGTTCAGAATCACAGCGACTGATTCTTCCCGCGCGCCACTTTTGGCACGCTCATTGCTTACTAACGGTTGCAGCCCGGAATTAAAGTTCAGGCGCCGGGCCGCGATAGATAAGAGTGAACGTTCGTTGCACTGGTTTTGCAGCTTGTAAGTCTGGACCGATGTGATCTGAACGGGAGCCGAATCTCCAGCCTGTGTGCGTCCCCCAAGCCGGGGATACCTGACGGCCGGATGAGGTGCCCACCTTGTTGCCAAGGGTTCAGAACATACAGGTTGCAAAACCAGTGCAGCGACGGAAGAAAGAAAATTCGAGTTGCCCCACGGCCTGCCGGTCCCTCCCCCCTTCCCTCCCCCTTCCGGCAGGCCTTCTTTTTTC
>CAZDLB010000045.1:9069-14788 GCA_964505995.1 uncultured Zetaproteobacteria bacterium | reverse complement strand
CGATGGCGCGCGCCTACCTTGAGGGGGAGTTCCGCATGAAGGAAATCGCCGAGCAATTCGGTGTTCACTACGCCACGGTGAGCCGGGCGGTGAAGAAATGGGAGAAGGGTGTATGATTGCAAGACCTGACCCCAATCTTGCGCGACCATGAGCCTGCTGATCAGCAAGGCCATCTCGCAGCTGATCCTGCCGCCGGGCGGCCTGATCCTGCTGACGCTGATGGGCTTGATCTTCTGGCGGCGGCGCTGGGGCAGAGCACTCGTCGCGCTGGCCATGCTGAGCCTCTGGCTGCTGTCCACGGAGCCGGTGCGCGACCTGCTGGTCGCGCCGCTGGAGGAAGCCTATCCGCCGCTGCAGATCGAGTCCCTGCCGGCCGGTCCGATGGCGATTGTGCTGCTCGGTGGCGGCCTGTATGAAAAGGCGCCGGAATACGGGGGGCAGGACTCACTGGGCAGGCATGCGCTTATGCGCACCGTCTATGCCGCCGATCTGGCCCGTCGAACCGGCCTGCCGGTGTATCCGACCGGGGGTGCGGTGCTGTCGGATACCACGGAACCGGAGGGCGTGGTCATGCGTCGCTGGCTGATCCGGCTGGGCGTGCCGGAGTCGCTCGTGCATGCCGAAACGGCCGCCGACAACACCTGGGAGAATGCGGCCAATATCCGGGCGATGTTCGAGCATGCCGGCATCGGCCGTGCGGTGCTGGTCACCTCGGCCTATCACATGCAGCGCGCGGTCTGGACCTTCGAGCAGCAGGGCATGGCTGTGATTCCGGCGCCGTGCGCCTATCTGGCCGAGCGCGAGCCCTATGATCTGCGGAGCTTTCTGCCGCGCTGGAACGTGCTGGCCGATTCGGGCGATGCGCTGCACGAATATCTCGGCCTGGTGTGGTACCGCCTTCGCTACACGCGGGATTCGTAAGGGCCAGGCCCCTGCGGCGACAGCCTTCGGGGAGGTTTTCCTGCTGGCCAGCCCGGGCAAAGCAGGCTATAACTCCGCAAGGAAGCGATTGGAGGCCATGTGAGCAAGGTGCAACAACAGCCGGAACCGTCCGATGAGCGGGTGCAGCAGGACGCTGCCGAGAGCGTGTCCGGTTCTGACACGCTGAGCGACGAGCTCTTCAGCGCGGGGCAGCAGTTTCTGGAGCAGATGTACGATCATTATCGCAGGGCCCCCGAGCAGATTCCCGAGGCATGGCGCGGCTATTTCGAGTCCCTGGAGGCGGAGGGTGGCGAGGAGCGCCACCGCGAGATCCTGAATCGGATGAGGCCCGCCGTGGCCTTTACAGCGCGCGGCATCGTCTCGGCCCCGGCCGGGGAGGAGGCCGCAAGTCGCCCCCGGCTCAGCGCGGATATCGAGCATCCGTCCAAGGCCCTGTACCTGATCCATGCCTACCGCGTGCATGGGCATCTGCATGCCGATATCGATCCGCTGAAGCTCAATCCCAGGCCGCCGGCGCCGGAGCTCGATCTGGCCTACTACGGCCTGAGCGAACAGGACCTCCAAACGCCGTTTCCGACCGGTGATCTGGCCGCACGCCGCACGCTGCCGCTGGGCGAGATTCTGGAGATTCTGGAGCAGACCTATTGCGGCCACATCGGCCCGGAATTCATGCATATCACGGACTCGGCGCGCAAGCACTGGCTGCAGGAGCGGCTGGAAAGCATCCGCTCGACCCCCGATTACGATGCCGATACGCGGCGACATATCTTCGGGCGCATCATGCACGCCGAGGAGTTCGAACGCTTTCTGCATACGCGTTATGTCGGTCAGAAGCGCTTCTCGCTGGAGGGTGGCGAGAGCCTGATCCCGATGCTGGACATGCTGATCCAGCAGGCCGGCAGCCATGGCACCCGCGAGATCATCCTCGGCATGGCGCATCGCGGTCGGCTGAATGTGCTGGCCAACATCATGGGCAAGTCGCTGTCCGACATCTTCTCCGAGTTCGAGGGCACGCAGCTGGAGGAGGTGGCCAAGGGGCAGGGGGATGTGAAGTACCACCTCGGCTTTTCCACGGACGTGCACACTCCCGGCGGCATCGTGCACGTGTCGCTGGGCTTCAATCCGTCGCATCTGGAGATTATCACGCCGGTGGTGCTGGGCAGCGTGCGCGCCCGCCAGTGCCGGCGCAAGGACAAGGCGAGGCGCGAGGTCATCGGCGTGCTCGTGCATGGCGATGCCGCGTTTGCCGGACAGGGCGTCGTGGCCGAGTCGCTGGAGCTTTCCAAACTTCGCGGCTTCCGGGTCGGCGGCACGATCCATATCGTCGTCAACAACCAGATCGGCTTCACCGTCAATCCGTTCGATGCCCGCTCGTCCACCTACTGCACCGATATCGCGAAGATCGTCAATGCCCCGATCCTGCATGTGAACGGCGATGATCCGGAGGCCTGCTGCCTGGCGATGGAGATTGCCGTCGAATATCGCAATCATTTCCATGAGGATGTCGTCATCGACCTGGTCTGTTATCGCCGCCACGGGCATAACGAGGCCGATGCGCCCGAGGTCACGCAGCCGGTGATGTACCGCCGCATCGCCGAGCACCCGACGCTGGAACAGCTCTACCGCGACCGCCTGATCGCCGACGGCATTCTGAGCATGGAAGATGCCGAGGCGATGGTTCGCACCTATCGCGAATGCCTGGATCAGGTGCGGCGCGCGAAGGATCGCAGGCCTCCGGCGCCGGTCAACAGCCTGCAGGGGCGCTGGCAGGGCTTTGTCGCCGAATCCGGTGAGGAGCCGGATACGCGCGTGGATGCCGCAACGCTGGCCGATCTGGCCCGCCGCGTGCATCGGCTGCCGGCCGGCTTTTCGCTGCATCCGAAGGTGGAGAAGATCTACGAAGGCCGTATCCAGATGATGGATGGCAAGCAGCCGGTCGACTGGGGCTGCGGCGAGGCCATGGCCTATGCCACGCTGGTGCATGAGGGCGGCTGGGTGCGGCTGACCGGCGAGGATTCGGGCCGCGGCACATTCTTCCATCGCCATGCCGTGGTCTACGATCAGAAGTCCGGCAAGGGCATCATTCCGCTCCGGCAGGTCGAGAACGGGCCGCTGTCGCATTTCATCGTCGTGGATTCGATGCTCTCGGAGATGGCGGTCATGGCCTACGAGTACGGCTATTCGGTGGCCGAGCCGAGGGCGCTGGTGATCTGGGAGGCGCAGTACGGCGATTTCGCCAATGTCGGCCAGGTCGTGATTGACCAGTTCATTGCCGCAGGCGAGTCCAAATGGAGCCGCATGTCCGGCCTCGTGCTTTGGCTGCCGCATGGTTACGAAGGCCAGGGCGCGGAGCATTCCTCGGCCAGGCTGGAGCGCTATCTGCAGCTGTGCGCCGAAAATAACATGCAGGTCGTCTATCCGACGACGCCGGCGCAGCTGTTTCATCTGCTGCGGCGCCAGCTCAGGGGCAGGATGCGCAAGCCGCTGATCATGATGGGGCCGAAGAGCATGCTGCGCCAGAAGCTTTCCTTTTCGTCGCTGTCGGACTTCACCGATGGTGCGTTCCAACCCGTCATTGGCGAGGTGGATCGCGAGATTCAGCCCTCGCGCACGCGACGGCTGCTGCTGTGCTCGGGCAAGGTGTATTACGATCTGCTCGCGGCCCGGCGCAAGCAGGGCATCAGCGATATCGGCATTGCCCGGATCGAACGCCTTTATCCGTTCCCCTATGACGAGCTCAAGCTGGTGACGGCGGAATTCGCCGCCACCGACGAGATCGTCTGGGTGCAGGAGGAGCCGCTGAATCAGGGCGCATGGTTCCAGATCGAGCATTGCCTCGAACGCTGTCTGCATGCCAGTCAGCATCTGCATCGGCTGACGCGGCCGGCGGCGGCGGCTCCGGCGGTGGGCTCGGCCAGACGGCACAAGAGGGAGCAGGAAACGCTGGTGCGACTGGCGCTGGCGCCTGGGAAGGTGGCCAACGGCTTCGAGGATGTGAATCATGACGCAGAGGAGTAGGGGATATGGCGGAGATTGAGATCAAGGTTCCGAGCCTTGGCGAGTCGGAGTCCGAGGCCACGCTGGTTTCGTGGCTGGTGAACGAGGGCGACGCGGTCGAGGTGGACGATGTGCTGGCCGAGATCGAAAGCGACAAGATCACGATGGAGATCACGGCGCTGGATAACGGCGTGGTCAAGAAGATCCTCAAGCAGGCCGGCGATACCGTCGAGCCGGGCGAGGTCGTGGCGCTGATTGACGACAGCGCGGCCCCGAAGAAGAAGGCGCCGGCGAAGAAGCCGGCGAAGGGCAAGGGGGAATCCGCCGCGAAGAAGCCCCGGCCGCCGGCCGAACCGGCACGGCCGGAGGCAAGCGAGAGCGGTGAAAGCGAACCCGGGGGCGCCAGGAAAGAGGCCCCGAAGGCGGCTGAGCCCGGCGCAGCGAAGGCTGCTGCCGCAGTTCCCAGGGCGGCGGTGGTTTCCGAGACGCGCCAGCAGGAGCGCGTGCCGATGAGCGGCCTGCGCCGTCGCATCGCCGAGCGGCTGAAGCAGGCGCAGAACACCGCGGCCATGCTGACAACCTTCAACGAGGTCAATCTGCAGGCGGTCATGGATCTGCGCAGCCGCTATGGTCAGGCGTTTCAGGATCGCCACGGCATCAGGCTCGGGCTGATGTCCTTCTTCGTGCGTGCGGCGTGCCAGGCGCTGGCGAAGTTTCCGGCGCTCAATGCCTACATCGATGGCGACGACATCGTGTACCACAACTACGTCGACTGCGGCATTGCCGTGAGTACCGACAAGGGGCTGGTCGTTCCGGTCTTGCGCGATGCGCACCGCATGAATCTCGCGGAGATCGAGAAGGGCATTGCCGACCTGGCGGCCCGGGCGCGCGAAGGCGGGCTGATGCCGGACGATCTGAAGGGGGGGACGTTCTCGATCACGAATGGTGGCGTGTTCGGCTCGCTGCTGTCCACGCCGATTCTGAATCCGCCGCAGAGCGGCATCCTCGGCATGCACGCGATCCAGCAGCGACCCGTGGCCGAGAACAATGCCGTCGTCATCCGGCCGATGATGTATCTGGCGCTGAGCTACGATCATCGGCTGATCGATGGCGCCGAAGCCGTGCAATTCCTCGTGGCTGTCAGGGAGGCTCTGGAATATCCGGGGAGCCTGACGCTGGATCTGTGAGTCGATCGCAAGGGTGCATCCGCGTCTGAGGGGATTGTTCGAATCCACGCCGCTGTTCGGCGGCGTGCGCGATGATATCCTGAAGTTCATCCTCGATCGGGTGGTCTTCCGTCATTTCGACACCGGTGACTGCATCTTCGAGGAAGGCGATGAGGCCAGTTCCATGTTCGTCATCGAGCGCGGCCGGGTTTCGGTGGCCAAGCGCTGGAACGATACCGTGCACCGGATCAAGTTCCTCGGCCCTGGCGACAGCTTTGGCGAGATGGCCCTGATGGATATGCATGACCGCAGCGCCACGGTCACCGCGGTTGAGGACTGTGAAACCCTGGAGCTGGATCGCCATGTGCTGATGCAGCTCTATGAGCACGATCTGGAGCAGTTCGCGCTGATCCAGATGAACATCGCCCGTGAAATGTGCCGCCGGCTGCGGCTGGCTGACGACCAGTTGTTCCAGGCCAGATTCGGCCGCCAGCGGCCGCCGGATGAGGCCGGCCAGTCCTAGATCACTTCAGCAGACAGTGCCTGGCGTAATTGGCGGCATCCTCCGCGCTCCATTGCTTGGCCGGGGTCTGTTTCATCTTTTCGCACCAGGA
>CAZDLB010000045.1:0-8969 GCA_964505995.1 uncultured Zetaproteobacteria bacterium | reverse complement strand
GGCCTGTCCGCCTCGGCGCTGGTTCTGCCGCAGGCCATGGCCTTCGGTATCACGCTGTGGTCGCCCTATACGCATGATCCGGCCGCGGCCGCGATGTCCGGCCTGGTGGCGGCTGCCTGTCTGTGCGCGGCCTCGGGGCTTTTCCGCGGCACGCAGGGGCTGGTGGCCGCGCCCACCGGTCCGACGCTGGTGCTGCTCTCCGGTGCGATTGCGGCGCTGGCCGCCAGCGGTCTTTCGGGCGAGGCGCTGGTCACGGCCACGCTGCTGACCGTGGCGCTGGCCGGTATCTTCCAGATGCTGATCGGCGGCCTGCGTCTCGGGCATTTGATCAAGTTCATTCCCTATCCGGTGGTTTCCGGCTTCATGACCGGCTCGGGCATCCTGATGATCATGTCCCAGAGCGGGGCGGTGATGGGCCATGGGGCGGATCTGACAATGCGTCAGGGCGCGTGGATTCCAATCGCGGCGGCCGGTGTGACGCTGGCGGCCATGATCTGGCTGCCGCGCTGGATCACCCGCGTTCCGGGCACGGTGCTCGGGCTTGTGGTCGGCACGCTGGCCTTCCACGGCTTTGCGATGATCCATGCCGAGACACTGCCGCAGGCCTGGGTTGTCGGCAGCCTGCCGAGCGTGGCGGATCTGCATGTCGGGTTTCAGACGAATGGCCTGGCTGATCTTCCGTGGGTGCTGATGGCGGGATCGGCGCTGGCGCTGGCGGTGCTGGCCTCGCTGGATACGCTGCTGACCTCGGTCGTGGCCGATGTGTCCACCGGCGCCCGCCATGATGCGCGACGCGAACTGATGGGCCAGGGCGCCGGCCATCTGCTGAGCGCGTTCGTCGGCGGCATGGCCGGCGCGGGCACGACCGGGGCGACGCTGGTCGCCATCCAGAGCGGCGGTCGCCACTGGGCCGGTCTGGTCACCGCGATCGGCATGCTGCTGCTGATCCTGTTCATGGGGCCGGTGGCGGCGGTGCTGCCGATCAGTGTCTTTGCCGGCATCATCCTGCATGTCGCGATCTTCGGCATGCTCGATCGTGACATACCGCGCTGGATACGCACGCCTCAGGCCCGCATCGACGGCGCCATCGCGCTGATCGTCACCGCGGTCACCGTGTTCTACGATCTGATGGTGGCCATCGGTCTTGGCGTGGCGCTGGCCGTAGTCGAGTTCATCCGCGCCCAGATACAGTCGGCCGTGATCCATCGGCGCTGGGATCTTGGCGAACGCACCTCGCTGCGTCGGCGGCCGAAGAAGGAATGCCAGTGCCTGGCCGAGCATGCCGATGCGATCGTCGGCTATGACCTGAAGGGAACGCTGTTCTTCGGCACGACGGATCACCTGTTCGATGCGATGAGCGAGGATCTGAAGCGGGCGAGGTATATCATTCTGGACATGCGCCGCGTCACGCAGGTGGATCTGACGGCGGTGCGCCTGATCGAGCACATGAGCGGCATCATGCGCGAGCGCGGCGGCGAGCTGATCCTGGCCCATGCCCCGAAGAGCATGGGGCTGGTCAAGCGGGAAGGACACCGGCATGAGCGGCTGGTGCCGTATCACGAGAATGTCCGCATCAGGGCCTTCTCCGATTCCGACCGGGCGCTCGAATATGCCGAGAACTGCCTGCTCGAAGACATCTGCGGGGGAGAGGCGGATCGGACTCGCAAGCTTTCGCTTGAGCAGACCGAGCTGCTGTCCGGTTTCAACGAAGAGGAGCAGCGTATCCTGGCTCCGTTCTTCGAGTTTCGCAGCCTCGAGGCCGGGGAATACCTGTTTCACGCCGGCGATCACGGCGAGGAACTGTTCGTGCTGCTCTCCGGCGAGGTCGAAATCCTGCTGCCCTACAGCAAGAAACATAAGCTGAGGCTGGCCACCTTCGGTCCGGGCATGACGGTCGGCGAGGTGGCCTTCCTCGAGCCCGGCCCGCGCACGGCGGATGGTCGGGTGACGCGCGATTGCGAGGTGGCGGTGTTCCGGCACAAGGCCCTGAAGCGCCTGTGCCGGGAGCATTCGGAGCTGGGCATGCGCGTGCTGATGCGGCTCGGGCATGACATCAGTGAAAACCTGCGCATGGCCGATGCAGAGCTCAGGCGCCTGGCGTCTTAGCCTTTACAGCAGGACTTGCCTTGCTGAATCGGCGGGCAGGGCGTGTCGCCATAGGAGCAGAACGCGCAGCAGTCGCCCGGCCTGGGCTTGAGCAGCGCGCCGCAATGCCTGCAGTCGTAGAACCACTGGCAGGCATCGGTGGGCATGGTTTCGGTTTCCCGATGCCCGCATTCGGGGCAGGTCAGCGTTGAGGTGAGCTTGATATCCGTCATTGGGCCTCCTGATGGCCTTTAATGGCATTCCGCACACGAGAGCAGGGGCAGCAGCCAGGGCAGGGACAGGGCGAGGGCGGAGCCGGCCGACATCCATTGCAGGCGCCGCATCGTTCCCCGGTCTGCCGGCTCGCCGCGCCGACGCGGGGCGATGACCACGCGCCACCAGGCCCAGAGCAGCAGCATGATGCCGATGCCGGCCAGCGGGAAATAGAGGATATCCAGTCGCGCGAGCATGCCGGCGCTGCCGCCCAGTCCGATCGCCAGCGCCAGCACCGGAATCAGGCAACAGGCCGATGCGCCGAGGGCCGCGATCAGGGCCGGGGTTTCAGGGCGGGTCTGTTCTGTCATGGCGGCATGCTAAACCCCGTACCATGGTACGGAGTCAAGCCATCTCAATCGCCGGTCAGGGTTTCCAGAATGGGGCAGCGGCTCGGATGGCCTTGATCGCACTGGCGAATCAGGCTTTTCAATGATTTGGCCATGGCCTGCAGGTCTGCCAGGCGCGATTCGATGTCTTTAAGCTTGGCCTCGGCGATGTTCCGCGCATCGGCGCATTCGGCCGTGTCCAGGCTCAGCAGCAGGGCGATGTCCTTCAGCGAAAAGCCGATCTCCTTGGCGCGGCGAATGAAGCGCAGGCGGGCGAGGGCTGAGGCTGGATAACGACGTGTGCCTCCCGCCGGCCTTGGCGGCAGCTCGATCAGGCCCAGGCGCTGGTAATAGCGGACGGTTTCTACATTGACCCCCGCCGCATTTGCCAGCTCGCCGATACGCATCAGTCCAGATACTTCGGATGCTGCTCTTTCCACTCCTCAAGCGAGCGGTATTCGATGCCAAGCGGTTTGAGTCTGCCGTCGTGGATGTCGTAGATCAGGCCGATGACGTTCACGGTCTGCTTCCGCTTCCAGGCCTCGCGTACGATCGAGCTGCAGCAGATGTTATGCACGGCCGTTTCGACGTTCAGTTCTGCCAGGCGCCTCATGCGCTGTTCCTTGCTCAGCTTCTCCAGTTGCCGGGCATGGTGATGATAGACGGCGCGGACCGGCTCGACCCAGAGGTCCACCGGCGCGATGCCGCTATGCGCCATCGCGTGCTTGATACCGCCACACTGATAATGACCGCAGACGATGATGTTCGGCACCTGCAGCACATCGACGGCATACTCGAGAACGGAGAGCGCATTCAGGTCGGATGGGGCGAAGATGTTGGCGATGTTCCGGTGCACGAACACCGAGCCCATCGGCAGGCCGATCAGCTTGTCCGGCCCGACGCGGGAATCCGAGCAGCCGATCCAGAGCACCTCCGGCGTCTGCTCGCGGGCCGCCCGCTCGAAATAGTCGGGATCGTCCCGCCGCTTGCCTTCCGCCCAGGCATGGTTGCGCGCGATCAGTTCCTTCAGTGTCGGCATGTCGCCCAGTCTAGTCCCGCTCAGGCGGGAATGCCATTCGATTCCGAGCGCGGATGCGAAACACGCTCTCAGGCGAGAAGCTGTTCGATCTCCTCTCGGCTCAGCGGGGCAGGCAGGCGCGCACCCATCTGCGAGACGACACGGGCCGCGGCATGGCTGCCGAGATGCCCTGCCTGCTGCCAGCTCAGGCCATTGGTGATGCCGTAGAGCACGCCGGCGGCGTACATGTCGCCGGCGCCGGTGGTATCCACGGCTTCCACGCGCACGCCCTCGATCGGAAACGTTTCCCCCTCATGCATGATGATCGAACCTCTGGCGCCCAGCGTCAGCGCCACATTGGCGCAGTGCCTGTGAATGGCCTGGGCGCAGTCGATCGGATCATCCAGGCCGGTCAGCGACCGGGCCTCCTGCTCGTTGCAGAACAGCAGGTCCACCGGCCCCTCGATCAGCTCCAGGAACTGCTCGCGGCAGATGTCGATCAGGAAGGGATCGGACACCGTCAGCGCCACCTTCACATCATGGGCCACGGCCAGTTCGATGGCCTTCAAAGCCGCCGCGCGTGTCGAGTCGCCGGCGAACAGATAGCCCTCGACATACAGGTATCTGGCTTTGGCGATCTCGGATTCGACCAGATCCGTCGCAGCCAGCGTCGAGGAGATGCCGAGGTGGGTCAGCATCGTGCGCTGGGCATCCGGCGTGATCAGCACCACGCAGGTTCCGGTCTGGCCGGATGCCTGCGGAATCTCGATGCGGATGCCCAGCTCTTCCATCTCCTCCAGATAACGGCGGCCGAAGGCATCCTCGCCGGTCTTGCAGGCATAGGCCGCCGTTCCCCCCATGTCGGCAATGCCGACGATGGTGTTCGCGGCCGAGCCGCCGGAGCAGTAATGCACCTCGTGATCGGCCAGCGCGTCGAGGATGGCCTGCTGGCGGTCCTCATCGACGAGGGTCATGATGCCCTTGTCGATGCCGTGGCGCTGCAGAAATGCATCGTCGCAGCGAACCTGCATGTCCATGATGGCGTTGCCCACGCCGAAAACGTCGTATGTTTTCATCCTTCTCTCCCGGGGAATCAGTCGCCGGCGACGGTCATGCCGTCGATGGCGATGCTGGGTACGGCCGTGGCACCGAACCAGGTCAGATCGGAACCGACCTTACGGATGCCCGCAAACATCGATTTCAGGTTGCCGGCGATGGTGATGCCCTGAACCGGCTGCACGATGCGGCCGTTCTCGATCTGGAATCCGGCCGCGCCGCGCGAGTAGTCGCCGGTCACGCCGTTGACGCCGAAGCCGATCAGCTCGGTGACGAGAACGCCGTGCTCGATGCCGGCAATGATGTCATCCTGGCTTTGCCTGCCGGCCTGCCAGATCAGGTTGGACGGGCCGATGGACGTGTCGCCGGTCAGGCCGCGGCGGGCATGGCCGGTGGGCTGGCAGCCCAGTCGCCGGGCCGCATAGCGATCGGTCAGAAAGCCGGTGAGCACGCCATGGTCGATGATCGTGCGCCGCCGGCAGCGCGTGCCTTCGCCGTCGAACAGCCGGTTGCCGAGGCCTTCCTCGCAGTCGGGATCATCAAGGATGCCGACGAATTCGGGGAAGATCGCCTTTCCGGCCGCCTCGGCCAGGAAGGATCGCTGCTGCAGCACAGCGCGGCCGTTGATGGCCGAGATCAGGTGCGAGGCCAGCGATGTGGCCACGCGCGGTTCAAGAACGATGGTCGCAGGCCCGCTGCGCATGCGCCCGGCCCCAAGCCGGCGAACGGCGCGCCCGGCAGCCTCCTCGGCGAGATCGCGGGGCGCCCTCAGCCGGTCGGCCGTTAAAGCCCGGTGCCAGGCGTAATCGCGCTGCATGCCGTCCCCCGATCCGGCGATGACCGAGACGCTGAGCGAGGCCGAGGATTTGGCATATTCGGCGGCAAAGCCGTCGGAGGCGGCATAGGCCACCTCGGTCGTTCCGAAGGTGGCATCAGCACCTTCGCTGTTGCGAATCTCCGGCGCGTAGTCAAGCGCGATGGCCTCGCATTCGAGCGCGGCCTCCCGTGCTGCATCGAGCGTCCAGCCGGGATCCTGCAGCGGATGGCGCGCCTGCCAGTCACGGATGGTCTGCCCGTCCGGATGCTCCGCGCCCACGGGCGGCACGGCGTCCGGGTCGGGCTCGGAGATGCGCGCCATGACCACGACGCGGGCCGCAAGCTGCTGCATGCCGGCCTCGGAAACATCCGAGGTCGAGGCGGAGGCGAACGCAAAACCATTCGGCGTCTCGACGAAGGCGCGCAGACCGATGCCGCGGCTGTCCTCGCGCTCGACAGATTCAAGCCGGCCCTGACGCACGCTGATGGACTGGCCGGTGTCGGCAACGGCCAGCGCATCGGCATGCGCGGCGCCGCTGTTTCGCGCCATCTTTACGAGCCGTTCGGCCATCAACTGCAGCCCGGCGTCCGTTTGCGTCTGGGTCCTGCTCATGCCTGAGTGCCTCCGACCGTGAGTTCCTCGATGCGCAGCGTCGGCAGGCCGACGCCGACAGGCACGGACTGTCCAGCCTTGCCGCAGGTGCCAACGCCCGGATCAAGGGCAAGATCGTTGCCGATCATCGACACCTTCTGCAGCACCTCATGGCCGCTGCCGATCAGCGTCGCGCCCTTGACCGGATACTGGATGCGGCCGTTTTCGACGTAGTAGGCCTCGCTGGTCGTGAACACGAAGCTGCCGGACGTGATGTCCACCTGGCCGCCACCGAAATTGACCGCATAGATGCCGCGATCGAGCGTGGCCAGGATGTCCTCGGGCGCGGCCGAACCGGCCAGCATGAAGGTGTTGGTCATGCGCGGCAGCACCGGGTGGGCATAGGATTCGCGGCGGCCGTTGCCGGTCGGCAGCATGCCCATCAGCCGCGCATTCTGCCGATCCAGCAGGTAGCCGGTCAGGATGCCGTCCTCGATGAGCACGGTGCGCTGCGTGCGCGTGCCCTCATCGTCCACGTTCAGCGAGCCGCGTCGTTCGGCAATCGAGCCGTCATCGACGACGGTGACGCCGGGCGCGGCCACGCGCTGGCCGATTCTGCCGCTGAACACGGATGTTTCCTTGCGGTTGAAATCGCCCTCAAGCCCATGGCCGATGGCCTCGTGCAGCAGGATGCCGGGCCATCCCGGTCCGAGCACGACCGGCATGCTGCCTGCCGGGGCCTCGCGCGCGTCGAGATTCAGCGTCGCCAGCCGCACCGCCTCATGTATCAGTTTTTCGGCCTCATCGCCCTCCAGCAGCCGCTCCAGCCCGAAGCGTCCGCCACCGCCGGCCGTGCCGGTTTCGCGGCGGCCATTCTGTTCGACGACGACGGAGATGTTCAGCCGCACCAGCGGGCGCGCGTCATGGATATGGGCACCGTCCATGCGGATGATGTGGATATCCGAAAACGAGGAGGCAATGGTGGCAAAGACCTGCTTCACGCGGGGATCGAGGCTTCGTGCCAGTGCATCCAGCCTTTCCAGCAGGGCCTTGCGTTGATCCAGCGGCACGTGCAGGGACGGGTTTTCGGGCTCATAGAGGCTCCCGGCCCGGTTTTCGGGATGAAGTGCCACCGGGGAGGCCCTGCCGCCGCCCTCGGCAATGGCGCGCGCGGCCTGGGCCGCCTCCATCAGGGCGTCGGCCTCGAGCCGATCGGTACAGGCATGGCCGGCCGACTCGCCCTTGATGACCCGTGCGCCCAGGCCCTGATGCGTGGCGGCGGAGACATGCTTGACGCGCCCTTCTTCCAGCGCCAGCGACTCGGTCTCGGTATGTTCGAGATACAGATCGCCATCATCGGCGCCGGCCGGCAGCATGCGGTTGAGAACCGCATGCAGGGTTTCCTCGGCTACCGGGCAGGGAAGATCGCGATGGGACAGGTTTGCAGGCATGGGCGGCAATCTTCATCTGCGGCGGTCTGCGTCAAGGTCGAAGGCCCGGGGGAGCGATGTGGCCGGCTGCGTGACGCGAAGGCTGGCACCGCCTATGCTAAGGCCATGATCAGGCTTCTGGAGCTGGCCGATCCGGTGGCCGCAAGCATGCTTGGCGATGCGCTGGCGCAGCGGCGGATTGACTATCGCATCGAGAATGCCGGCATCAGCGCCCTGATGCCCGGTGTGATGCATGTCCGTGTGCTGGTCTGCGAACGCGATTACGATGCGGCGATGCAGCTGCTCAGGGAGCTGAATCTACTGGAAGAAAGCGCCGGCGACGGGGAGGGTGAATGATCAGCGGAGCGATGTGGATGTTGCGCGGACTGCGGGATCTGCTTGTTGAGCCTGCGCTGCGCGCGATCCTCTGGCGCATGCTGGCGCTGCTTGCCGGCCTGATGCTGGTGCTGTCCATCGGCGTATACGAGCTGGCGCAGCATCTGGCCGAGCGCTTCATCCCGACCGGCGATGCCTGGTATGTGCCCGTGCTGGCGTGGCTGTCCTGGCTTTTCTCGTTGCTGCTGGCGCTGGCCGTGGGCCTGGTGAGCTATGTGATGCTGGGCTCGATCGTGGCCTCGCCATGGCTGGATGCGCTGTGCGCGCGCGTGGAGAAGGGCGCGGTGACCGCTTCCCGTCAGCGATGGTGGAAGGTGGTTATGGGCTCACTGGCCAATGCCGTCATGCCGCTGCTCGGCTTTATTCCCTATGCCGCGCTGGCGCTGCTGCTTTTGCTGGTGCCTGTCTATGGCGCAGCCGTGGCGAGCATCGTCTGGGGCTATGCCGGCATCCGGCTGCTGGCCTATGAATTCATGGATGCGCCGGCCTCGCGGCGCGGTCTCGGATGGTCGCAGCGAAAGCAACAGATGGATCAGAACCGCTGGTTCTTCCTCGGCTTTGCCGGGCTGGCCAGCGCGCTGCTGCTGGTGCCGATCTTCAACCTGCTGGTCCTGCCGGCGGCCGTCGTCGGCCTGAGCCGCTTCTGGCTGCAGTCGCCGCCCCCTGAGGGCGAAGCCCGGACACGCACCGCCGGGGAGGGCGACTGATGTCGTCGCTGCTCGGACCGTTCTGGCATCGTGACATGCTGGCCGCCGCCGTCATCGGCCTGCTGGCGCTGACGATCTTTCTGTGGAATCCGCCGGTGCTGCGGCATCTGGATACGAGCGTGCTCGACTGGTATTTCCAGCTGCGCGGGCCGGTGCAGCCCAGGGAATCGTCCGTTGCGGTCGTGACCATCGATGACCGCAGCATTCGGGAGCTGGGACCGTGGCCGTGGCCGAGGGCGAGGATTGCCAGCCTGATCAATACGCTGA
>CAZDLB010000044.1:12930-14866 GCA_964505995.1 uncultured Zetaproteobacteria bacterium | reverse complement strand
CCGCCCGTTTCGTGTTCATGAATCGCGGCGATGCCGTGCCCGATGCCTCGATCGAACCCGTGAACGAGGTCAACCGCTGGATCCTGGCCGAGCTGGATGCGACGGCCCGGGAGATCGAAAAGGCCTTCGAGGAATACCGCTTCAACGAGGCCGCGTCGGCGCTGTACAGCTTCATCTGGGGCACCTACTGCGACTGGTATGTCGAGGCGGCCAAGGTGGCGCTGTACGGCGAGGATCAGGCCGCGGCCGATGAGACCCGCGTGGTCATGCTCACGGCCCTGCAGGGCTGGCTGCGGCTGCTGCATCCGATCTGTCCGTTCATCACCGAAACGCTGTGGCAGACCCTGCATGGCCCGGATGCGCGGCTGGTCACCGATCGCTGGCACCAGCCGCGAGCGGCGCACGACCCGCAGGCCGTCGGGCGCATGCGCAAGCTCATCGAGATCGTTTCGGCCATCCGCTCGATCCGCGGCGAGATGAATGTGGCCCCGGGCAAGCGCATTGCCGCGGCCATGGCCTGCACGGCGGCGGAAAGGGCGGAGCTGGAGTCGCAGCAGCCGCTGCTGATGAACCTGGCGCGCCTGGAGCGGCTCGACTGGCTGGAGGCCGATGCCGAGCTGGAGGCCGCGGCGGTGGCACCGCTGGCCTTTGCCCGCGTCTATCTGCCGCTGGCCGGGCTGATCAATGTCGAGGAGGAGCTGGCGCGACTGAACAAGAACATCGGCAGGCTCGAGAAGGAGATCGCCCGAAGCGAAACGAAGCTTGGCAATCCGAAGTTCCGCGCCAATGCGCCGGAGGATGTCGTCGCCAAGGTGCAGGCCGAGCTCGATGAGGCGCGGGCCAGGCATGCCGACATGCTGGCGGCCGTGGAGCGGCTGAAGGCCCTGTAGAAACGGGAGCCTTTCCGGCGCAGATTTCCCGATCCGGCGCGCGGAATCCTCGCCTGTTCGCAATCCTCCGATGGCTTCAGCATGAAGGGGACTCAAGTCCGACCGCTCCGATGCGATAAAAGGAACTGTCGGCTACGAGATCCCGCATCCGGAGGTGTGTGATGAAGAATGTTCGCGCCCATCGTATCGCCGCAAGCTTCTCGACGAGCCCCAGCTTCCGGGTCCGCCCCTTCCATCACGGGCTTCTGGTCCGCTACCGCAATCAGACCTGCTATTTCGTCCGGGAATCCTGTTTCTGGGCCTTTGTCTACCGCGTCGCGGGCCTGGGTGAAGCGGGTCTGAGCCATTAGGGCTCACGCGAAGGCATCCCTGGAAGATTTCCGTCAAGCCGAAGACATGCCGGGTCCAAGGCCGGTTGATGATGGCAGCAGGACAGGACGATCGCAAACGGTTGGCGTACGGCTGACTCCGGGTTTGTGATATATTTGACATGGGTGGCATGGCTCTGGAAGCTTGCTGCGTCATGCGCGATGTCGGGCGGCTGAATTGAAGCAGATACTGAAACCTCATCTCGCACGCTTCCCGGGCATCTGGGTGGCGGCTGCGTTTGCAGTGGCCGTGGGCCTTGCCGCCCTGCTGGCCATGGAACAGCTGCGGAAGCATGAGCTGAAGGCCCATCTGGCAGAGCTGAAGGCGTTCAATCGCCTTGTCATTCGCAAGCTGGATGAGCATTTCCTGGAAATCCGTAAGGAAGCCGAGGCCCGCTTGAGGGAAGGGAAACTGCAGGCCATGCTGCGTGCGGAACTGGATCAGGGATCGGCCGAGCGACGCTTCCGTATCCGCAGGGAGATCGCCGGCTGGTTCGTCGCGCATGGGTATCGCGATTTCTACCTGATCGGGCCAGATAGGAAGCTGGTCGCCGGGATGCGGGAGTCGCTGCGGGGGCGCTCGGCGCCGGATGCCATTCGTGCCGATCTTGATCGGGCGATGGCGGGCGAGACGGTTCTGACCCATCCGTTTGAAACCGATGTGGCTGCTGTCCCCGG
>CAZDLB010000044.1:0-12830 GCA_964505995.1 uncultured Zetaproteobacteria bacterium | reverse complement strand
CGGGCGAGACGGTTCTGACCCATCCGTTTGAAACCGATGTGGCTGCTGTCCCCGGGGTCCGGATGTGGCTGCTTCTGCCTCTGGCATCGGAGGCGGACGGCGTCAAAGGGGTGCTGGCGCTGGAGCTCGGGAAGCAACGCGATGTCGGGCGGCTGACCGCGCTGGTGGCCGCGAGGTCAACGGCGGAAACCTATCTGGTGAACGGGGACGGCATCATGCTGACGCCCAGCCGCTTCGAGTCCCGGCTTCGCGAACTTGGGCTGCTGGATGCCGGTCAGCATTCGGAGCTTACGCTGCGCGTAGCCGTTCCCGGCGCCGGATCGGGGCAGGGCGCATTGACGCGGGCTGCGGCCGATGTGGTGCGGCATCGGGGTGGCCTGAGTCGGCAGCCCTATCCGGACTATCGAGGCGTGCCGGTGCTGGGCATCTGGGAATGGGATCGCCTGCTGCGTCTGGGCGTCATCACCGAGATCGATGCGGACGAAGCACTGGGCGGCTATGCCGGCATGCGCAATGCGCTGTGGGCAATGATGGGCGGGCTGCTGCTTGTCGGGCTGCTGCTGGGCCGCTGGTATGCGCGCTACCGGCGCAGGCTGGAGTTCGAGGCCAACCAGACCCGCAACCTGTTGCTGGACTCGACGGCGGAGGCCATCTATGGGATCGATCTGGATGGAAACTGCACCTTTGCCAACCGGGCCTGCCTGCGCATGCTGGGTTATGCGGATGCCGGCGAGCTGATCGGGCGCAACATGCATCGTCTCATTCACCATTCGCATGCCGATGGCTCCCCGTATCCGGTTGAGGATTGCCATATCTATCGGGCATTTCAGAGCAAAACCCGGGTCCATCGTCGGGACGAGGTTTTCTGGCGCCGGGATGGCGAAAGCTTTCCGGTTGAATACTGGTCCTATCCGGTTTTCGACGAGCAGGGGGAAATCACCGGCTGTGTCGTCAGTTTTCTGGATCTGACCGAACTGCGCGAGGCCGAGAAACAGCGCCAGCGGATCGAGCAGCAGGTGCAGCATACCCAGAGGCTGGAGAGCCTGGGCGTGCTGGCTGGCGGGATTGCCCATGACTTCAACAACATCCTGTCCGCCATCCTTGGAAATGCCGCACTGGCGGCGCGTAAGGTCGTCAGCGATCCGGTGGATGCCCGCGAAAAACTGGAAAACATCGTGCAGTCCTGCGAGCGCGCGGCGGTTCTGTGCCGGCAGATGCTGGCCTATTCGGGCAAGGGCAAGTTCGTCGTACGGCCGCTGAACCTGTCCGATACGGTCGAGGAGATCACCCACCTGCTCGAGGTGAGCCTGAACAAGGGCGTGGTGCTGAAGTTTTCACTGGCCGATAATCTTCCGCCTGTCGTGGCCGATGAGGCCCAGATCCAGCAGCTGATCATGAACCTGGTGACCAATGCCAATGATGCGATCGGCAACAAGAGCGGCGTGATTTCCATTTCGACGGGCATGATGCATGCCGATGCCGGTTATCTGCTGGATTGCTTTGGAGATAAGCCTCAGCCCGGCCGTTATGCCTATGTGGAGGTCAACGACACCGGATGCGGCATGGATGCCGAAACCGTGAAGAAGATCTTCGACCCCTTCTTTACGACGAAATTCACCGGCCGCGGCCTGGGCATGAGTGCGGTGCTGGGCATCGTTCGCGGGCATAAGGGGGCCCTGAAGATCTACTCGGAGCCCGGCAAGGGAACGAGCATCAAGCTTTTGCTTCCCGTCGAGGAAGGCGCTTGCATCGAAGCGGTGGACGAAAGCACTGGCGATCAGTCATGGCGGGGCAGCGGGCTCGTGCTGGTGGTGGATGATGAGGAGTCGGTCCGCGAGGCTGCGATGATGATGCTGGAGGATATGGGGTTTGAAACCCTCGCCGCCGGGGATGGCGAGGAAGCCGTCGAGATTTACAGAAAGCAGTGGAAGAAGATCGATGCCGTTCTGATGGATCTGACGATGCCGAAAATGGGTGGCGAGGCCTGCTTCACGGAAATGCGTCGGATCAACCCCGAGGTACGGGTGGTGCTTACCAGCGGTTACAGCGAAGACGATGCGGTGCAGCATTTTACCGGCAAGGGGCTGGCGGCCTTCGTGCAGAAGCCGGTCTCTCCGGACCGGCTGAGGCAGGTCATGCGGCAGGTGCTTGGAGGCGAGAATGCGTAGGCTGTGGTTGCTGCTGGCCTGCATGCTCACCGGCGCGGCGCATGCGCAGGTGATCCAGGTGGGCGGCTCCAGCACGGTCGGAGCCTTTATAGAACTGGCCAAGGATGCCTATCGGGCAGAGCATCCGGGGGTGCTGATCGAGCTTGCCGGCGGCGGCTCCGATGCGGGGCTTACGGGCATCCGGGATGGGGTTCTGGATATCGGTCTGATGTCCCGCGATCCGACGGAACAGGAGCTTGCGGAGCTGGAAGGTGTTGCGCGGATTCCGGTCGGTCTGGATGCCGTGGCCGTCGTGATTTCCGATCCCCTGTATCATCAGGGGCTGCATGTGCTGGGAAAGGATCAGATCGCCGATATCTTTGCCGGGCGTATCAGCAACTGGAAGCAGGTCGGCGGGCCGGACCGGGAGATTCTGGTTGTCGATGAGATCCGCGCTCATGGCACGCGCCACGCCTTTGCCGAATTCTTCTTTGGCGATGCCATGATCGCGAATTTCGAGGGCAGTGTCGTGGTGGCGGAGCACCAGGATATGGAAACGCTGCTGCTGGCCAGCGATCAGGCCATCGGCTTTCTGCCCTTTGCCAGACTCTCCGATCTCCTCCATGGCCTGGATATTGCGGACGCGGGAAAGGTTCACCATCCGGCGCCGGAGGAGGTTCGCGCCGGCGACTATCCGCTTGCTCGCAGGCTCTGGCTTCTGGTGCGCAAGGATGCACCGGAAGTGGTGCGAAGCTTTGTTGCATTTCTCCGCTCCGAGCAGGGGGAAGCACTGCTGCAGCAGGCGGGATACCTGCTTCTGCCTCAGGCCGGGGATTTCGCGGGCGGTTGACGGGGTAGCAGCCCTTTCTACAATCCCCGGCCATGATCAGGGCAGAGAATCTCACCCGGTTCTATGGTGACATGGCTGCGGTGAAGGATCTTTCCTTTCATGTCCGCCGCGGTGAGGTCATGGGGCTGCTCGGGCCGAACGGCGCCGGCAAGTCCACGACGATGAAGATGCTGACCTGCTTTTTGCCGCCGTCCTCGGGATCGGCGACGATCGATGACGTTCCGCTGGATGATTCGCTGGCCGTGCGCCGGCGCGTCGGCTATCTGCCCGAGAACGCCCCTTCCTATGCCGATCTCGATGTGCGCTCGCATCTGCGCTTCGTCGGCCGCATGCATGCGCTTCCGGCCGCGACGCTTGAGGACCGGATCGGTGAGATGGGGCGCGTGTGCGGCCTGGAGGGCGTGCTGCACCGGCGCATCGAGGAGCTTTCCAAGGGCTATCGTCAGCGCGTGGGGCTGGCCGCGAGCATGCTGCATGATCCGGAATGCCTGATCCTGGACGAGCCGACGACGGGCCTGGATCCGAACCAGATCGTCGAGATCCGGCATCTGATCCGCCGGCTGGCCGAGCAGAAGACCGTGCTGCTGTCCTCGCATGTGCTGCCCGAGGTCGAGGCGGCCTGCGATCGCATGATGATCATCGATAACGGCGAGCTGCGGGCCCTGGGCACGGCGGCGGAGCTGGCGCGACTGGGGCAGGGCGGGGCGATTCTGAAGGTTGCCATGAAGCCGGAAGCCGCGGCGCGCGAAGCTCTTGACGGGATGCGCGAACAGTTTGCCGAACTGGAGGTCGAGGAGCAGCAGAGCGGGGACGGGCAGCTTGCGGCCGTGCTCAGGCATCCCGATGCCGGGGTGTCGCTGGCCGAGCCGATGTTCCATGCGGCGGTCCGGGCCGGGGCCGTGCTGCTCGAGCTGCGGCCGGCGCAGGCGCGGCTGGAGGATGTCTTCCGCCGCATCACCGGAGGGGATGCGTGAGGCGCATGCTTGGCATCTGCTGGAAGGAGTGGCGGGTCATGCTCGACACGCCGCTGGGCTATGTCGTGGCCACGGCCTTTCTGCTCGTCTCCGGCTTCTTCTTCGGCAAGAACCTGTTCCTGATCGGGCAGGCGGAGATGCGCGGCTATTTCTCGATCTTCCCGCTGCTGCTGCTGTTCTTCATTCCGGCGATGAGCATGCGCATGCTGGCCGATGAGCAGCGCGACGGAACCTTCGAGCTGCTGGCGACAATGCCGGTGCGCACGTTCGATATCGTCGGCGGCAAGTTTGCGGCCGTGATGCTGCAGATGCTGGCGATGCTGGCGCTGACACTGGTCTATCCGCTCAGCCTGTCCCTGCTGGGCGATGTGGACGGCGGCCAGATTCTGGCCTCCTATCTGGCCACCGTACTGCTCGCATGCTGCTATGTCGCCGTCAGCCTGTATGCATCCTCGCTGAGCGCGCATGCGATTGTCGCCTATGTGCTCGGCTTTGGCATGCTCTTCGGCCTCTATCTGCTCGGTCAGGCCGCGGCGACGCTGCCGCCGGCGATGCAGCAGTGGATCGGCATGCTCAGCCCGGCGCAGCATTATGCGAACATGCTGCGCGGCGTCATCGGCGCGGAGGATGTACTGTTCCTGCTGGCGGCGACCGGCGTGTTCCTGATGCTGACCTGGTTCCAGCTTGAACGCAGGAGGTGGCGCTGATGACAGCCCCCAACGACCGGCGCGCCATCATCCGCCGTCGCGCCTGGCTGACGCTGAGCGCGAGCCTCGTCTCGGCCGTGGTGCTCGTCGCCGCGGCCGCGGTGTCGCATCTGCGCTGGGATCTGACCGAGGATCAGATCTACACGCTGTCGGATTCCACACGGCAGATCCTGCAGGGACTGGACGAGCCGGTGATGGTGCATGCCTACATCACCGCCGATCTGCCGCAGCCCTACGGTCGTCTGCGGCGCTTCATCGAGGACATGCTCATCGCCTACCACGATGCCGGCGGTGGCCGCTTCGGCTATGACATCACCGATCCGGCCACGGATGCGAACATCGCCGCCTCGCTCAATGCGATGCAGATTCCGAAGGTGCGCGTGCAGGTGGTCGAGAACGACCAGGCGCAGGTCAAGCAGGGCTATCTGGCGCTTGTCATCGAGTATCTGGACAGGAAGGAAACGATCCCGGTCGTGCAGGGCGAGGAGGGCTTCGAGTATCTGCTCACGCGCAAGATCAAGAAGCTGACCGGCATGGGGCGGGCGAAGATCGGCCTGGTCTCCGGATTCGGAGCGCAGGGCCTGGGGCAGTTTGGGCGGCTTGCGCAGATCGCCGGTGACGATTACGAGTTTGTCGATGTGCGTCCCGAGTCGTCCGCGATCCCCGAGGATGTGCAGGCCCTGATCATCGCCGGTGTGAACCGCAGGCCGTCGGAGGCCTTCCGCTACCGCATCGACCAGTTCCGCATGCGCGGCAAGGGGGTGTTCGTGCTGGCCGCCAATGTGACCCCGCAGCTGCAGCGCGGCTTTGCGGTGCAGCCGGTGGACGCCTATGCCAACGACTGGCTGAAGAGCGATCTCGGCATCGTCGTCGAGCCCGGCCTGGTCTTCGACCGGCAGGCCACGCGCGTGCTCGTGAATCAGCAGCAGGGCATCTTCATGATGCGCTCGGCGGTGGACTATCCCTTCGTCATCCATGCCACCGACCTGGCGCCGGGGCATGTCATCACGCAGGCGCTGGAGTCGGTGACGCTGCCGTTTGCCTCGCCGTTGTCCTCGGTGGACGAAAAGGCGCTCGTTCTGGCCCGGTCCTCGGCATACTCGGCCGTGCAGTCCGGTCCGCCGTTCGATGTCGATCCGCTGCAGTCCATGGACAGCCGCTTTGCCGGCATGCAGCTGCGACCGTCGAATCTGGTGCTGCTGCGCGAGGGGCCGGCTGATTCGGCCTTCAAGGCCGCGCCCGAAGGGATCCAGGGCGAGCACCGGGCGCATGCGCAGCTGACCCGGCTGCTCGTGGCGGGTTCCACGGCCATGCTCGATGACGAGTTCCTCGATGGCGCCAATATCGTGTTTGCGCTCAATGCGCTGGACTGGCTGGCCGGTGATGAGGCGCTGATTGCGCTGCGTTCACGCGGCGCCACCGACCGGCCGTTGATGAATCTGGACGCCTCGGCCCGATCGGCCTGGAAGGCGCTGTGGATGTTTGGTCTGCCGGCGCTGGTCGTGCTTGCCGGCCTCGGCCGCTGGTGGATGCTGCGCCGTCGGCGCGGCAGGGGGGCATCATGAAGCGGCTCCGCTGGCTGATCTGGCTGCTGCTCATCGGCCTGCTCGCCGGATGGATCTTCTGGCAGCAGTCGCGTCCGAGTTCGGCGCCGCAGGCGCTTCCGGACTGGCCGGCCCTGTCGCCCGCATCCGTGGCCGAGATCGAGATCCGGCGTCCCGGCCGGGATGCCGTGCTTCTGCGCAAGCAGCAGGATGGCTGGCATCTGCTGGTCACCGGAAGCAAGAAGGGGGAGAAGCCCTCGGGCGCCTCTTCCGGCGAAGGACCCGGCCCGGTATCGGCTGACGGCCCCGAAGGGCCGGTTGCGGCCGATGATGACGCCGTCCGGCATCTGCTGACCGATCTCGCGGCGATGCGTCCGGTGCGCGTGGTCAGCCACAGGGCGGAACATTATGCGCGGCTGGGCGTGGATGCGCACAACGGCACGCATCTCTGGCTCCGGGACGCTTCGGGCAGGGCGCTGCTCGATCTGTATGTCGGCAAGCCGTCCACCGATCTGGTGTCCACCTATGTCCGGCTGGCCGATCGCTCCGAGGCGGTGACGGTGAATCGCAGCCTCACCTGGCAGGTCGGCCGGCTTCCCGATGCATGGAAGGCGCCCGAAAGGCCGGCGTCAAAGGATGAATCCCGTCAGCCCTGAATCGCCCGCGCTGATCCTGTTCGACTGCGATGGCACGATGGTGGATTCCCATGCCGCCATCATCGACGCGATGCAGCAGGCCTACCGCGACGCGGGGCTTGAGGCTCCCGATGCGGCCGCCGTTGCGCCCGTTATCGGCCTGTCGCTGCGCGAGGCCGTGAAGCGGCTGGCCCCTCCCCCCAGTCATGTCGACGGCATCATCGCCAGATTCCGGCATCACTATGTCGCCGGCGAGTCCGGGCTCTCGCTCTATCCCGGCGTTGGCGACACGCTCAGGGAACTGGCCGCGCGCGGCTACTGGCTGGGCATCGTGACCGGCAAGTCGAGAAGCGGTCTGCTGCGGGTTCTTGCGCAGTTCGGGCTGGCCGATCTGTTCTACGTGATGCGCACCGCCGACTGCTGCCCGTCCAAGCCGCATCCGGCCATGGTGCTGGAGAGCATGCAGGAGCTGGGCGTGGATCGCGCGCGCACCGCGGTCATCGGCGATGCGGTCGTGGACATGCAGATGGCCCGTGCCGCGGGCGTGGATGCGCTGGGTATCTGCCACGGCGATGGCGATGAACGGCCGCTTCGGGAGGCCGGGGCCCGTGCCATCGTGCGGGATTTTCCATCGCTGCTGGGCCACTTTCCCCCCTTGCCAGCAGCGGACGATCGGGCCACGATGGCACGGAAACTCTGAATTCGCTCCAGGAGGCGGACATGGCCGCAACTGCAATCCGGAAAACCCTTCGCTACAGCCTGATCGTTCTGGCCGTGCTGATTGTCGGGCTGCTCGTGGCGCCGTTCTTCATCGACATCAATGATTACAAGACGCGCATCGAGCAGCAGGTCGAGGATGCCACCGGGCGGGCGCTGAAGATCGGCGAGATCCAGGCCTCGCTGTTTCCGTGGGTCGGGCTGCGCCTGGATGATGTGCATCTGGCCAACCGTCCGGGCTTCTCCGAGCGGGATTTCCTCAGCGTCCGGCGGCTGCATGTGAAGCTGGCCCTGCTGCCGCTGCTGCACCGCGAGGTGGAAATCAAGCAGTTCAGCATCGATGCGCCGAAGCTGTATCTCGAACGCAACGCCCAGGGGCAGGGCAACTGGGAGGATCTCGCCGGCTCCGGGCAGCCGCAGGCATCCCCCCAGGCTCCGGCCGGGAAGCAGCCGGTCGAGGCTGCGGGGGAGGCAAGCAGGGATGCGCCGATGCTTGCGGCGCTGAATGCCGAGTCGCTGCGGCTGAGCGGGGGCGAGATCGTCTGGGCCGATGCCGGTGCCCGGCCGCTGAAGCTGGATGATATCGAGCTGGCGCTGGATGATGTGCAGCTGAGCCGTCCGATCTCGCTGTCCTTCTCCGCCCGTGTCGCCGGGAACCCGCTGAAGCTGACGGCCCAGCTCGGGCCGCTCGGCGATCTGTCCAGGCTCGATGTTTCCCGGCTGCCGCTGCGGGGGGAGCTGCATGTCGGCAAGGTTCGGCTTGCGGCCTTTGCGGACTATCTGGCCGCATGGCCCGAGGCCCTTGGCGGCCTTGATGCCGCAAGTGCCGAGGTTGAGACCCGCTTTGAACAGCGTCCGAACGGGCTGCGCCTTCTGGAGGGAGACGCGATGCTTGATGCGGCGCACGATCTGGCGCTGAACTACCGGCTCGAGTCGCCGAAGGTGGAGCGCGTCGAGGTGCGTCGCGGCAGCCTGATCGTGGACGGCAGGGAGCTGATGCAGCTTAAGGGCACGCTCAATCATCTGACGACGCGGCCGGATTTTCAGCTGCGCCTCAGCGCCGAACCGATCGAGCGGACATGGCTTGCCGGCCTGGTTCCGGAGCTTGGCGCGATGTATGCCGCGCATCCGGCTCCGTGGAAAAAGATCGGCATGGGAGCGCTGCTTTCGGGCAATGCCCGGCATCTGGATATCCGCGATCTGCAGCTGCGGCTGGATGACGAACTGCTGCAGGTCTCCGGCAACATCGCCTACGCTCGGCCGGATATCCGTCTGCGCCTGGCAAGCCGCAGCCTGCATCTGGATGCATGGCTGCCGCAGGCGAAGCAGAGCAGGAAGGGCGCGCCTGAATCCGGCCAGGCCGCTCCGGCAGCGAAGGCGGATAACGCCGGCAGGAAAGCGAAGGCGGCGGAGCCGGATCTGCGTTTCCTCAAGCCCTGGCGTGTGACGGCCAGGGTGCAGGCCGATCTGCTTTCGGTCCACGGCCTGGACATGCGCGACTTCCGGGTCAACATCTCCGGCAGCGAAGGCCTGTTCCATCTGAATCCGATGCGCTTCAAGCTTGCCGGTGGCAGCGTGACCGAGAAGGCAAGCCTGAATGCGGCGGTCTATCCGGCGCGCTGGACCGAATCGGTGCATGCGGCCGGGGTCAACCTCGGGCCGGTGCTGAAGTCGCTTCTGGATCTGGATCTGCTCGAGGGCACGCTGGACATGGATACCGACTTCCGAGCTCAGGGGCTGAGCGATGCGGCCGTGAAGACGCTGAATGGGCGCGGCAATGTGCTGCTCAGAAACGGCAAGATCCGCGGCTTCGATATCGCCGGCACGTTGCGCCGGATCACGCATCCTGGCTCCCCGGTCGGTCCCCTGGAAACCGATTTCGCGCAGCTTTCGGGCAGCTTCCGGGTGCGCAATGGCGTGGCCAGCAACGAGGATCTGTTCATGGCCTCGCCGCTCTTGCGGGTGACCGGCCACGGCCAGGTGGATCTGGTGAAAAAGCAGCTGGACTATCATGTCAAGCCGCGGGTCGTCGGCACGCTGACCGGGCAGGGCGATACTGTGAAGCTGCGCAAGGGTTTGAGCGTGCCGCTGCATATTTCTGGACCGTTTGCCGCGCCGAAGGTTCGCCCCGAGGTTGATGCCTCCACGTTGATCGAGAATGCCCCGGCCCTGCTGCAGAACAGGGGCGGTGTGAAAGGCGCGCTGGGATCGGTGCTGGGTGGCGGCAAGCCGCCGGCCGGGACATCCCCGGGCACGAAGCCCGCCGCGCCGGCACCGGAGAAGAAGATTCAGGATGCCATCGGCGGCCTGCTCAAGGGGCTGTAATGCATCGCTTTGAACATCTGCGGCTGCATCCCGAGCGCCCGCAGATCCGGCAGATCCGGCGGGCCTGCGATTTTCTGCGGCAGGGACATTTCGTCGTGATGCCGACGGAAACGACCTATGTGCTGGTCTGTCCGCCGACGGCCGTGGATGCGCAGGCGGCCATCCGCCGGCTTCGGCGACTCGATGACGGGCACCTGTGGTCGCTGCTCTGTCCGGATCTTTCCGAGGCCTCGGCTTACGCGCGTATCGATAACGCCGCGCACCGCATCCTCAGGCGCTGTCTGCCGGGGCCCTACACCTTCATCCTGCCGGCCAGCTCCAGCCTTCCGAAGCGCATCTTCGGCCGGCGCCGCGACATCGGCATCCGCATCCCGGAGCATACGGTGGCACGCATGTTGCTCCAGGAATATGGCGAGGCGCTGCTGGCGACGACCTTCATCCTTCCCGGCGAGGCGTTTCCGGCCTTCGATGCCGACGAGTTCGTGCCGCAGCTGAAGCATCTGGATTGCGCGGTCATGGACGCGGGCTTCGGGGGCATGGTGCCGACGACGGTCGTGGATCTGTGCGGCGAGGAGCCGGAGCTTCTGCGCCAAGGCGCGGGGGAGTGGCCGGCCTAGGCGCTTGACGCAGCGGGGGGATGCATCAGGTTTCTGCGATTCGTCAACGCATCAGGAGGGTGGAATGATCGAACGCGCTTTCGAGTGGTTGCTTTGGAACAGCCGGTTTGTCGTGATCCTGGCGGTCGTGGCTTCGATGATCGGCATGCTGCTGCTGTTCTTCATGGCCTTCGAGAACATGGTTCATCTGGTCTGGCAGTTCATCGAGATGACCTTCCTGGGTGTGGCCCATCCGCATTTCCATGTCGAGGCCGTCGGCCAGATCATCTCGGCCGTGGATGATTTCCTGCTCGGAACGGTGCTGCTGATCTTCGCACTGGGTCTGTACGAGCTGTTCATCAGCGAGATCGACATCGCGCGCAGCGACAAGTCCTCGGGCAACATCCTGATGATCAAGAGCCTGGACGATCTGAAGGATCGGCTGGCCAAGGTCGTGCTGATGATCCTGATCGTCGCCTTCTTCAAGAACGTCCTGCATGTCACCTTCGACAATCCGCTGAACATCCTGTACATGGGCGGCGGCATCTTCCTCGTGGCGCTGGCGCTGTATTTCGGCCACAAGGCAGGCGAGGGGCATTAGGCGGGCCATATGAATCGCCGCCGCTTTCTGCAGCGACTGCTGGATGCGCTGCTGTTCGTGGCCACGATCGGGGCGGTGGCGGCCTCGTTTTCGGATACGCTTCCGGACTGGGTGACGATCGTGTCGCTGGTGTCGTTCGTGGCGATGTTCTTCTGGCGCTGGTGGCTGGATGAGGATCGCCGCGGCTGGATGCGCTCCAACTGGCTTGATCTGGCGCTGGTTGTGCTGCTGTCCTCGCCGGTGCTGCGCATGCTGATGGCCCTGAAGCTGGCCGGGCTTGCCCCGGCGCTGAAGCTGGGCGCGCTGATCCGCGCCAATCGCAGGCGTCTGCTGAGCCTGATCGTGCTTTCCGGCGAAAGCCTGCCGGTTGCGATGGCGCTGATCTTCGGAATCGTGTTCGTCTTTGGCGCGGCCGTGTTCGCGCTGGAGCATGGCAGCAATCCGCAGTTCGGCGAGTTTCAGGATGGCCTGTGGTGGGCTTTCGTGACGCTGACGACGGTTGGGTACGGGGACAAGGTGCCGCTGACCGATGCCGGCCGCATCGTCGCCGTGCTGACGATGGTCTTCGGCATCGCCGTCTATTCGCTGCTGATCGCCAATCTGACCGCCTACATCGAGAGCTATCGCGCGCAACGCCGGGCGGCGACCACCGGGACGGAGGGGATGGATGGGCTCTGATGTGAAGAAGGTTGCCGTCGTCGGGCTAGGTTATGTCGGGCTTCCGCTGGCATTGGCCTTTGGCAGGGTGATGCCCTCGGTTGGCTTTGATGTCTCGGAAGAGAAGGTGCGTGCCTATCGTCAAGGATATGACCCGTCTGGAGAAATGGCGCCCGAGCTTTTCGGGAAGGCTGAGCACCTTGAATACACCACTGATCCTTCGGAGCTGGCCGACGCCGATTTCATCGCAGTGGCCGTGCCCACGCCGGTGGATCGGGTGCGTCAGCCGGATCTTTCACCGGTTCTTCAGGCTTCAGAAACCGTGGGGCGCCACATGAAGCGGGGCGCCATTGTCGTTTTCGAATCCACGGTGTATCCGGGCGTGACCGAGGAGGTTTGCGTATCCATCCTGGAGAAGGCGTCGGGCCTGGTGTCTGGGGTGGACTTCAAGGTGGGCTATTCCCCGGAGCGGGTCAATCCGGGGGACAGGAAGCACACGCTGGAAAAGATCGTCAAGGTCGTCTCGGGTCAGGATGAGGAGACCCTGCAGCAGGTTGCCTGGCTGTATGAGCAGATCATCGAGGCCGGCGTGCATCGCGCGCCCAGCATCCGCGTGGCCGAGGCCGCCAAGGTGATCGAGAACACCCAGCGGGATTTGAATATCGCCCTGATGAACGAACTGGCGATGATCTTCCACAAGTTGAACATTGATACCCTGGAGGTGCTGGAGGCGGCTGGAACGAAATGGAACTTCATGCCTTTCCGCCCGGGACTGGTGGGTGGGCACTGCATCGGGGTGGATCCGTACTATCTGACCTATAAGGCGCAGATGATGGGCTATCAGCCGGATGTCATCCTTGCCGGCCGCCAGATCAATGATGGCATGGGAAAGTTTGTGGCCGAATCGACGATCAAGCAGCTCATCCGGGCAGGGAAAAGGATCAAGGGCGCCCGCGTTCTCATTCTTGGCCTGAGCTTCAAGGAGAACTGCTCGGATATTCGCAACTCCAAGGTTGTCGATGTCATCGCTGAGCTTAAGGAATACGGCTGTGAAGTGAGCGTGCATGATCCTCTGGC
>CAZDLB010000043.1:0-14981 GCA_964505995.1 uncultured Zetaproteobacteria bacterium | reverse complement strand
GCGGCCGGGCAAAATGGGTTCGGAATTGTAGGAAGCGCCGTGCAAAAAGCAAGAAAAGCTGCAAGCGAGTCCGGCGGATGTTCCCATATAGCTTCGGCTGACTGGCCGACGATGCTAGGGTTGCCGCATGCCTTCTCCCGCGCCCAAGAAGTCCCTCGGCCAGCATTTCCTTCGGGATGCGCAGGCCATCCGGCGCATCTGTGCCGCCATTCCGGCCGGATCGGATATCCTCGAGATCGGGCCGGGGCCGGGCGCCATGACCGAATCCCTGCTAAAGCAGGCCCGCCGGCTCTGCCTGATCGAGATGGATGATCGCTTTGCCGCAGCCTGGACGGAGCGCAGCATGCGCGAGCCGCATCTGTCGGTCGTGCATGGCGATGTCATGCAATGCCTCGAGGAAACGGTGGCCGCCTTTCAGCCGCAATGGATTGCCGGCAATCTGCCGTACAACCTCAGCGGGCCGCTGACGGCGAAACTGGCGGCGCTGAAGCTTGCCGGCGGCATGGTGCTGATGTACCAGCGCGAGGTGGCCGATCGCATCGCGGCCGAACCCGGCAGCAAGGTTTACGGCGGACTGTCGGTGCTGGTGCGGCACCACTATCAGGTGCGGCGCCTGCTGGTCCTGCCGCCGGGCGCCTTCTCGCCGCCGCCGAAGGTGCATTCGGCCGTCATTCTGCTCACGCCGCATGGACGCAAGCCGCGCTGCAGCTTCGCATCCCTGCAGTCCGCAGTTCGGCTCGCATTTGCGCACCGGCGCAAGACCATCGCCAACAACCTGCGGGGCCGCCTGAACGCGGAAGATCTCGAGGCCATCGGCATCGATCCCGGCCTGCGTCCGGAGCAGCTCGATTATGATGCCTTCAGCCGCATCGCCATCCGGCTGGCAAGCCGCTCCGGCTGACTGGTCTGCCTTCAGGCCGTCATTCGTCGCAGGCTGCAGGGTATGGACAAACGGACCTCGACCCGGCTTTAATCCTCACCGGCCAGCAGGGCATCCAGCTCGCCCTTGCGCTCCAGCGCATACAGATCGTCGCAGCCGCCGACATGCCGGCCATGGATGAAGATCTGCGGGATCGTGCGCGCGCCGCCGGAACGCTCGAGCATCTGTTCGCGCAGCTTCGGATCGCGCTGCACATTGTATTCGATGAAATCCACGCCCTTCCTCGTCAGCAGGGCCTTGGCGCGCACACAGTAGGGGCAGAAATCCCCGGAATAGATTTCAACGTCTTTTGTCATGCGCGTACCCTAGCCACCGGACAAGGTACGGGCCAGCGACAGAACGCCGATGGGAAGACCGGTCTTGCGCATGGCCCGGGCGGCGTAATGCAGGGTCGCGCCGCTGGTGCGGATGTCATCCACGATCCAGAGCCGGCCTATCCCATCCAGCGGCCGCCGCCTGGCGAGATAGTCGTCGTCCAGCACAAAGGCCTTACGCAGATTCCGCCAGCGGGCCCGGCCCGAAAGCGAGGACTGCCGCGGCTGTTCGCCGATGCGGCGTAGCAGCCGCCAGTCCCAGGCCGCGCCGGTGATGCGGCTGATGTGACGGCATAGATGCGCGGCATGATGCTGGCCGGAACGTCGCATGCGCTTGATCGGCATCGGAACCGGAAGCAGCAGGTCGGTATCGAGAAGCTGTTCGCGCAAGCCTCCCTCGGCCGCCTGCAGCAGCCAGCGGATGCCAGCCTCCTTTGCGCCCAGCTTCCAGTCGAGAATCGCCTGACGCACCGGCCCCTGATAGACAAACAGGCTGATGCTTCGCTCATAGGGCGGGGACCGCTGCATGCAGCGGCCGCAGATGCCGTTTCCCTCGGGCAGAAGCCGGCCGCAGCGCTGGCAGGACGCCAGCGGCCAGATGCGGATCGCAGCGGCACAATCGGCACAGCAGCCCGGCTTCTCGACCGGCGCCCGGCAGAACGGGCAGGCGGGTGGAAAGAGCCGACGCATGAATGCCCTGTAAACCTCGGAGGGCAACACGGTTGACAGCCATCGCATGCCCACCAGCATGCCCGACATGCCGAACAGCCGCAATTGGTTTTCCCCGGTTCCGCCGCAGCGCCACCGCCGCTTTGCCGAAAGCAGGCGCCATGGCGTGGAGATCGAGCTGGATGGCCGGCGGCTGGTCAATTTCGCCTCCAATGATTACCTGGGCCTGAGCCATCACCCCAGCGTGATTGACGCGGCCATCGCAGCACTTCGCCGGCATGGGGTGGGCAGCGGCGCATCGAGGCTGGTCTCGGGCGACGATCCCGAGCTGCATCGGCTCGAACAGGAACTGGCCGCCTGGAAGGGGCATGAAGCCTGCCTGATCGTCGGCTCCGGAATGCTCGCGAATATCGGGCTGATGCAGGCGCTGGCCGATCGCCATGCACATGTCTTCGCCGACCGGCTGAACCATGCCTCGCTGCTCGATGGCATCCGTCTGTCCGGCGCGCATCTGCATCGCTATCGCCACCTCGATACGGAGGCGCTGGCGCGTCAGTTGCAGCAACATCGGGAGGGGCGACGTATCATCGTCTCCGACGGCGTGTTCAGCATGGACGGGGACTGCGCCGATGTCGAAACCCTGATGCGCCTGGCCGACGAACACGATGGTCTGCTCATCCTCGACGATGCCCACGGCATCGGCACCGTCGGCGACGGCCGCGGGCTGACGGCCGGCAGGGTTGATCCCGACCGTCTGATCGAGGTCGGTACCTTCGGCAAGGCCTTCGGCGTCTACGGCGCCTTCATCCTCGCCAGCCGCGAGATCATCGACGGGCTGCGCCAGCGGCTGCGCACGATGATCTATTCCACCGCCTTGCCGCCAGCACTGATTGCGGCAGCGCGAACCTCCCTGGAGCTGATCCGGCAGGGGGAGCTGACGATGCGGCTGCAGGCTCATGTCCGGTTGTTCCGCAGGCTGGCCCCGGCCGCCCGGCTGATGGATTCGGACACGGCCATCCAGCCGCTGATCATCGGCGAAGACGAGCAGGCACTGAAGGCCTCCGGTCAGCTCGCCGAGGCCGGCTTCTTTGTGCCGGCGATTAGGCCACCGACGGTGCCCGAAGGCACGGCCAGGCTGCGCATCACGCTTTCAGCGGCCCATGACGAAGACCAGATCGCCGCCCTTTGCGATGCGCTGAAGGAGTTGCCATGAAACCGCAGCTGGCGTTCCTGCATGGCTGGGGGCAGTCATCCCGGGCCTGGTTTGCCCAGCAGCCAGTCTTTCCGGAGGCCATCTACCTCGATCTGCCGGGTCATGGCGGCGCAACCGAGGCCGAGGAATGGACGCAGCGGCTCACCACCCAGCTTCCGGAAGCGCCACTGATCCTGATCGGCTGGTCGCTGGGCGGCATCTTGGCGCTGGAACTGGCCACAGGGCCGGTCGGCCAACGACTGCGCGGGCTGGTCCTGCTCGGCACAACCCCCTGCTTCATGCAGCGCCCGGACTGGTGCCATGGCTGCGATGCAGAGCTGATGCAAGCTTTCGAGCGGGGCATCGAGGCTCCCGAGCCCGAACGGGCCCAGGCCATGAGCCGCTTCTTCATGCTGATGCTGCACGGCGACGATCTGTCGCGAAAAGAGCTTCAGCAGCTCGCCTGCAGGGCTGTCGATCGCCGGCATCCTCCCAGCCAGAAGGCCCTGCGCCACGGCCTTGAGCTTCTCCGCACCCATGATCTGAGGTCGAAGCTGGGCGACATTCGCGTGCCGACCCTGGTTATCCATGGCGAGCGCGATGCCGTCGTGCCGGCAGCAGCCGGACGTTATCTGGCCGAACATATCCCACAGGCCGCATGGAAGCCGATTCCCGGCTGCGGACATGCGCCGCAGATGACATGCGCGCAGGCATTCAACGAAACACTGGAGGCATGGTGTCAGAACTTACTCATCGAGCCGTAACGCATATCCGGGCACGCGATGTGCGCCGCGCCTTCTCCAGGGCCGCGCGAAGCTATGATGCGCACGCCGTGCTGCAGCGGGAAATCGCCAAGCGCCTGATCGAGCATCTGAATTTCACGAAGATCCATCCGGGGCGCATCCTCGATATCGGCTGCGGCACGGGCTTCTTCACCCGTCTGCTGCGGACCCGCTTCAGGCGGGCACGCATCACCGCGCTCGACATCTCCGAGGCCATGCTGCAGCAGACGCGGCGCGCCCAGGGCCGGCGCCTGCCCTGGCATGGCCGCAACGATCATTGCGCCGGCGATGCGGCCGCGCTGCCATTCAGGAACGCCACATTCGATCTGGTCTGCTCCAACCTGGCCATGCAATGGGTCCCGGAGCCGGAAGCCATGCTGGCCGAGATGCGCCGCGTGCTGGCGCCGGGCGGGCTGATGCTGTTTTCGACGTTCGGCCGGCGCACGCTGGCCGAACTGCGCCAGGCTCTGGCCGGCATCCGCTCCGGGCATGCCGGGCATGTGCTGCCCTTTCCCGATGTCACCAGCCTGGGCGATGCGCTGATGCGGCTGCCGGTGGAACTGACCGTCACGGACAGCGACCTGTTCACGCTGACCTATCCCGACACCTTAAGCCTGGTACGCGAACTCAAGGGACTCGGAGCCTCGGCCTCGGCGATCCGAGGCAGAAGGGGAGGACTGTACGGTCCGGCGCTGATCCGCGAACTGGATCGCGTGTACAGCGCCCGCCACCGCGACGAGGACGGCCGCATCCGCGCCAGCTTCGAGGCGCTCTATGCCCAGGCCTGGTACCGCGAACCCGACTATGAACATCGGGAAGACCGGATCCCGATCCTCCCTGCCGACCGGGTGCCGCGGTGAGCCGACGCGTCTTCATCACCGGCACCGATACCGGCGTCGGCAAGACCTGGCTGACCTGTCGGGCCGTCCGGGCCCTGCAGGATGCCGGCCAGCGGGCCATTGCGCTCAAGCCGGTGGCCTGCGGCGCCGATGCAAACGGGCAGTTCGAGGATCTCGAGGCGCTGCTGCGAGCCCAGCCGGGCCAGTGCATCGAGGCCATCAACCGCTACCGTTTCGCGCTGCCGGCCGCGCCGGCCGCAGCGGCTTTGGCCGCAGGCGAACGCATCGCGCCGGAGGAACTGGTATCATGGTGTGCTCAGGCATCGCAAGAGCATGACATCTCGCTGATCGAGGGGGTCGGCGGCCTGATGGTGCCGCTGACCGATCGCTACACCGTGCTGGACTGGCTGGCCGACATGCCCGACTGCGAGGTCTGGCTCGTGGCCGACTGCCGGCTGGGCGGCATCAACCACACGCTGCTCAGCTGCCGGGCGCTGGAGCAGATCGGAAGAAGGCCTGCGCATATCTTCGTCAACGCGCCTGCGGCCGGGGATGAAGGCCGCCAGCCTGGCCTGATCGCCGCCATCCGGCCGCTGGTTGAAGACACGACAAAAATCCATAGTCTGAGCCATGGTGCGAACAGCGGGCTTGCGAGTCTGCTGCTGCACTGACGCGGGAGGGAAACGCGCGCGAATGAAGGTTCTGCTCATTGACGACGAAGAGAACATGCAGTCCATCATGGCTGCGTTTCTCAAGCGCTATGGCGAACAGCACGATGTCGAGGTCGAGATCAAGGCGCTGTTCGACCCGGTGCAGGGGCTGTTTGAGCTGACCAGCAACGGCGACGAGTATGATCTGGTTCTGCTGGATGTGCGCCTGCCGAAGCTGACCGGCGATGAAATCTTCCAGAGCATCATGCAGGTGAACCCGGAGATCATCGATCGCGTGCTGTTCGTGACCGGCTATCGCGAGGATCTGGATGCCCGCTTCCCCGGCATGGATTTGCGCGTGCTGGAAAAGCCCTTCCGCTACGCCCAGCTTGAGGAGCAGATCCAGGCCATCACCGCCCGCCGCTAGACATCGTTCACGGCTCCCGGGCTGCCGAAGGCCAGCAGCAGCGCCAGCATCGGCGCGCCCGAATTGATCCGCCCCTCGGCCAGCCAGCGCATCGCCTCCTCCCTGGGCAGCCAGAACGGGCGGATATCCTCATGTTCATGATCCATCCCCCCGCCATTGCCGGCCGGACGATCCCGATCCACGAGGCCGAGAAACAGGTCGATGCGCTCGGATGAGCCGCCGGGCGTCGAATAATATCGCCCCAGATGCTGCAGGCGGGAGGGCCGATAGCCGGCTTCTTCTTCCGCTTCACGCCGGGCTGCGGCCTCGGCATCCTCGCCCGCATCGATCATGCCGGCAACGACCTCGACCAGCCATGGATGCTCGCCCCGCACCGCCGGCCCGATGCGGAACTGTTCGATCAGCAGCACCTCATCGCGCCTGGGATCGTACAGCAGGACGGCCACCGCATCCCCGCGCTCCAGATGTTCACGCACGATCCTCTGACTGCCGCCATCGAAGCGCTCATGGCGCACCGTGTACGCATCCAGCCGGAAGAAGCCGCGATACAACGGCCTCTTTTCCTCCAGTGTAAACTCCATCCATACCCTCCAGTGGCCGGAAAATTCTCCCTTCGCGGGAAGCCTGCCGTGATGCTACACTAAGGCGCATGAAGATTCTGGTGGTTGAAGACGAAGAACGCGTCGCCCACTTCATTCAGAAGGGCCTGAAGGAGGAGGGGCATGCCGTGGATGTGTCCTATGACGGCGAGGACGGCGAGTTTCTGGCTGAGGTCAACGATTACGACCTGATCATCCTCGACCTGATGCTGCCGAAGAAGAACGGCATCACCGTCTGCCGCGAGCTGCGCGCCGGCGGCGTTTCCACGCCGATCCTGATGCTCACCGCCCGGGATTCCGTCGAGGACCGCGTGCGCGGCCTGGATGCCGGGGCCGACGATTATCTGCCCAAGCCGTTCGCCTTCGAGGAGCTTCTGGCGCGTGTGCGCGCGCTGCTGCGGCGCCAGTCGGAAAGCAAGACGCCGACGCTGAAGCTGGCCGATCTCGAGCTTGACCCGATCAGCCGGCGGGTGACGCGAGCCGGCAAACCGATCCGGCTGACGACGAAGGAATACGCGCTGCTGGAATACCTGATGCGCAATGCCGGCAAAGTGCTCTCGCGCACATTGATCGGCGAGCATGTCTGGGACATGAACTTCGATCCCGAAAGCAACGTCATCGATGTCTACATCAGCCACCTGCGCGCCAAGATCGACAAGGGGTTCGAGCCACCGCTGCTGCATACCCTCCGGGGCCAGGGATACCTGCTCAGCGATGAAGCGCCCCCGTCCTGAGGCCGGCTCTGGCCCGTCTCTTCAGCTTCCCCCGGCTCCGGCGCTCGATCTTTCTGCGCACCTTTCGCGGTCGCCTGGCGCTGCTCTATGTCTCGCTGGAGTTTGGCATCATCCTGCTGGCGGCCGTGCTTCTCTATGTGGCCCTGTCGCAAAGGGTCTATACCGACGTCGATGAACAGCTCCGGGAACAGGCCCGGACCGTCGCCAGTGAACTGGAGCACTCGCCGTTCTATTTCTGGACCGGACACCTGTCGAGCTTCGCGAACCATTATCCGGGCGCCATCCAGCTGATCGCCTCCAACGGCACGGTGGTCTTCCGCTCGGATCGTTCGCTGATCAATCGCGGCGGCAACAATGTCAGCCGGGCGCTGGCCCGGGCCTTCGGCGACGATGTCGTGGCTTTTGCCTCGACGGAATCGCTGTTGCAGCGGGACAACCTGCGCGTGATCGCGATGCCGATTCACCGCGCTGGCCAGACCGTGGCCGTGCTGCTGCTCGGGCGCAGCACCGGGGATATCCGCGCCGTGCTGAACCTGCTGTATCTGCTCGGCGGCATCATGGGCATCATCTCCATCATCATCTCGGCCGTCGCGGGTTATTACATGGCCAAGAAGGCGCTTCGGCCCCTGGAGGACATCACGGCCACCGCGCGCGCCGTAGCCGCCGGCGATCTGTCCCGTCGCCTTACGTCGAAATCCCAGGACCGGGAGATCCGCACGCTCGTGCAGGTGCTGAACAAGATGTTTGCCGATCTGGAAACCAGCTTCCAGTCGCAGAAGCGCTTCGTTGCCGATGCCTCGCACGAGCTGCGGCTGCCACTGACCATCCTCAAGGGCGAAATCGAGGTGGCGCTGAGACATCCGCGAACACCGGAGGAATACGAGGAGATCCTGCGTCAGCAGCTGGAGACCATCAACCGCATCCAGACCATCGTCAACGATCTGCTGACACTGGCCCGCGCCGATGCCGGGCAGTTCGAGATGACCCAGGATGAGATCGACCTGTCACTGTTGCTGCAGGAGGTCGGCCAGCAGCATCTGATCCTGTTCGACAGCCATCATCTGAAGCTGGAGATGGACATCGACGATGGACTGACGGTGATGGGGGATAGTGGCATGCTCGAGCGGGCGGTCATGAATCTGTTGAACAATGCCTTCAAGCATGCCCCCGAAGGCTCCACGGTCTACCTGACCGGTCGCGCCGTGGATCACTCGGCCATCATCTCGGTGCGTGACGAGGGCGCCGGCATCTCCGAGGAACAGCAGCGGTATCTGTTCGACCGCTTCTTCCGCGCCGATGATGCTCGCTGCCGCAGGGAAGGCGAGGGCGCCGGACTGGGACTGGCGATCTGCAAGCGCATCGTCGATGCCCATGGCGGCGATATCTGGGTCAAAAGCGAGCCGGGCCAGGGCGCGGAATTCTTCATCCGGCTGCCGCTGGCCGGACCCGACCCCCGACTTCAGCAGCGCCTGAAAGGCATTCTCCAGACCACGGCCGGCGGCTGAGATCAGCGGCGATTCCAGATGACGCGCCGCCCGTCGAGATGAAAGCCCTGCTCGACCATGCGCTTCAGGGTTTCCGGATAGAGACGGTGCTCGGCAACCTGGATGCGCGCATGCAGGCTCTCGCGCGTGTCATCGTCATGCACGGGAACCGCGGCCTGGGCCAGGATCGGCCCGCCATCGAGCACCTCGTCCACCAGATGCACGGTACAGCCGCTGATCTTCACCCCGTATTCCAGCGCATCGCCCACACCATCGGCGCCGGTGAAGGCCGGCAGCAATGCCGGATGGATGTTGATGATGCGCTCGGCAAAACGCTGCACGAAGGCCGAGGAAAGGATGCGCATGTATCCGGCCAGCACGATCCATTCGCAACCGGCTGCCTCGATGACATCGGCACAGGCCAGGTCGAACGATACCCGGTCCGCAAAGTCGGCCGGACTGATATGGCGCACGTCGGGTACACCTGCCTGGCGGGCAATCTCCAGCGCCTTCGCATCGGCGCGATCGGAGATCACGACCCGCACCCGCACCGGACATTCGCCACGCGCGGCCGCATCCAGAATCACCTTCAGATTGCTGCCCTTGCCCGAGGCCATGACAGCGATGTCGGCCGGTTTCCGCTGTTCCGAATGCATATCGCCGGATCGCACTAGCGCTGCGAGGCTTCCAGCGCCTGATCGATATCCTCAAGGATATCGTCGATATGCTCGATGCCGATGCACAGCCGGATCATGTCCGGCGTCACGCCAGCGGTTTCCAGCTCGGCCTCGGTCAGCTGGCGGTGCGTCGTCGAGGCCGGATGCGCGGCCAGCGACTTGGCATCGCCGATGTTGACCAGCCGCTTGAACAGCTTCAGCGCATCATAGAACTTCACGGCAGCCTCGAAGCCCCCCTTGACGCCGAAGGTCAGCAGCGCTGATGGCCGGCCATTGGTGTATTTCTTCGCCAGCTCGTAATAGGGCGAATCCTCAAGCCCGGCGAACTGCACCCAGGCCACCGATGGATGCGCCTTCAGATGCCGGGCCACGGCGATGGCATTGTCGCAATGGCGCTCCATGCGCAGCGGCAGCGTTTCAAGCCCCTGAAGGATCAGAAAGGCGTTCATCGGGCTGATGGCCGCGCCGGTATTGCGCAGCGGCACCGTACGCGCGCGCCCGATGAAGGCCGCCTCGCCCAGTGCTTCGGTATAGACAACGCCATGATAGGAAGGCTCCGGTTCGTTGAGCATCGGAAAACGCTCGGCATGCTCGGCCCACGGGAAACGGCCGGAGTCGACGATCATGCCACCCAGCGAGTTGCCGTGACCGCCCACATACTTGGTCAGGGAATAGACGACGATGGCCGCGCCATAATCGATCGGCCGGATCAGCGTCGGCGCCACGGTGTTGTCCACGATCACCGGCACGCCGTGACGCTCTGCCATCGCACAGATAGCCTCCAGATCGACGATGTTGCCGGCCGGATTGCCGATGGATTCGCAATAGACGGCCGAGGTCTTGTCATCGATCAGCTTCTCCAGCGCCTCGGGGCTGTCGTTCTCGGCAAAGCGAACCTCGATGCCCTGGCTGGGGAGCATGTGCGCGAACAGGGTATAGGTGCCGCCGTAGAGCATCGGCACACTGACGATATTGTTGCCCATGCGCGCAATCGTCTGGATCGCGTAGTTGATGGCCGCGCTGCCCGCGCTCGTGGCCAGGCCCGCGATGCCGCCATCCAGCTCCGCCATGCGCTTCTCCAGCACGTCGGCGGTCGGATTCATGATGCGGGTATAGATGTTCCCCGGAACGGCCAGATTGAACAGATCCGCGCCATGCTGGGCGTTGTCGAACTCGTAGGCGACGGTCTGATAGATCGGCACGGCTACGGATTTGGTCACCGGATCGGTTTCATATCCGGCATGGATGGCGATCGTTTCCTTCTTCATCGGACTCCCTTCTGTCTTCCTCAGCTGCGAGCTGCGGGTCTGGGCCCATCGAAATCGGTGCGTTCATACACCATGCCCAGCCAGTTGTTGACGATGGACTTCGCAGTATCGCGCCAGGTGTTTTCAAGTAAAGGCTCGAGATGCGCCTCGGGAAACGGTGGCATCTCCCGGCCCTGCTGCCTGGCCTGCTTCACCTGTTCTGCATAGCGCTCGGCGATCGCGGCGGCATCCTCGTTCAGATAGTTCTCCGGCATCGGCGGATAGTCCTCGCGCTCGCCGGTGAAGAAGCGTGTGACCTCACGCTTGTATTCCTTGAGCAGGCTGTTCGTGTCGTATTCCGGATGCCCCTGGAAAAAGACCAGACGATACTGATCCGGGCTCACGGCCATGTGCACGCCGGCGCGTTCGCTGTCGATCAGGATGGTCAGACCCGCCTTTTCCATCGCCTCGCGCCGGAGCTGATTGTATCGCGAATGGGGCACGTCGAAACGCGTATTCGTATCGCGCAGCAGCGGGTGCTCCGGTCGCACGACCCGATGCGAATACACGCCCCAGAGTTTTTCGCCCATGTGCTCGCGTTCGATGTGATACAGCATCTTGGCCAGCGCATGCGTGGCCAGACAGGAACAGAGCACGCTGGTGACATGCTCATCCGCCCATTCGATGACCCGGCTCAGCGGCTCCCAGAACGGTTCCTGATCCAGGGACGGGTTGCTGACATTGGCGCCGGTCACGATCAGCGCATCCAGCCCCATCTGCCGGATTTCATCGAAGCTTTTGTAATAGCGCTCGATATAGGCCTGGCTCTCGGCGCTGCGCTGAAGCCCCGGAACGGTAAACGGGTGCACGAAGAACTGCGCGATCTGGTTGCAGCTGCCGACCAGACGCATGAACTGCATCTCGGTGGCGACCAGGGCCGCATCGGGCATCATGTTCAGCAGACCGATGTGCAGCTCGCGGATATCCTGTCTGAGCGCCTGATCGAGCGTCAGCACCTTCTCGCCGCGCTGGCGCAGCTTGGCAAAGGCCGGAAGCGCCCGGTGTTCAACCAGCGGCATGACGGATCATCCCCCGATTCCCCATCGAACTATTCCCCATCGAAGAAGCGGGTGAAGGCCGATACCGGCTCCCGCGGCGTGCGATAGCCGTTGATCGCGGCATCCTCATCGGCATAACCCAGCGCCATGCCGCACAGCAGAATCCAGTCCCCTGGATAGCCGAGCTCGGCCTTGACGAGATCGGGATACTCGCCAAGCGCCGCCTGCGGGCAGGTCGCAAGCCCCATTTCGACGGCCGCCAGCATCAGCGATTGCATGAACATGCCCGAATCGATGAACGCGCCGGTCGCCATCCCCTTTTCGAGAAAGAAATACAGCGCCACCGGCGCATCGAAGGCGCGGTAGTTGGCGGCCCACTGATCGGCCTGGCGCTGCCTGTCCTCCCGGCCAATGCCCAGCGCCGAATACAGTTGCAGGCCGCAGGCGCGGCGCCGTTCCAGATAGGGGGAAAACCAGCGCTCCGGATAGTAGGCATAGTCCATCTGTCCCCGCTCGCCGGCGCGGAAGCGCGCTTCCATCCTCTGTTGCAGACGCTGCTTCGTCGCACCGCTGACGACGGCCACATGCCAGGGCTGGCTGTTGGCGCCGCTGGGCGCATGCCGGGCCAGATCCAGCAGCGACTCGATGGTTTCCCTGGGCACCGGCCGGTCGGTAAAGGCGCGAACCGAGCGGCGCGCCAGCAAGGCATCCCGGACATCCATGGGCATCACCCTACGCGCTGTGACCCGTGTACGGCAATCCCCAAGGCTTGGCAGCCAAAGTTCAGGGGACTATGTTAGGCATAGATGATCGCTCGAGCATTTCGACCGGGGGCGGGCAGCCTGATTCTCATGCTCCTGACGGCCGCGGCCATGGCCTGGGCATGGTATCAGCCTGCCCTGAACAATCCGCTGGAACGCGCCTGGTATCAGCTGCTGATGCCGACCCATACCTCATCGGTAACCCAGAACATCATCCGCATCGAGCTGGATGATGCGCGACCGCGCGAGCAGCTGATCCGGCTGCTGCGCGAAATCAGCAGGCATCACCCGGCCGCGGTGGGTCTGGATCTGAATCTTTCCGCTCCCATCGAGGATGTCTCCGCCAACAAGCGCTGGGACGGAATCCGCGATCTGAGTTCAGTGGTGGCAAGGAAGATGCCGAAGACCGCCGCCGGCATCCGTCGCCTGGCGGCCGAGGGCAAGTGGCTTTCCGATGTGGATGCACGCCTGAGCCAGGCGATTCATGCCACAGCCGGGATCTATCTGGGCTTCCGCTCCCAATCGGCCAGCGGGAAATCCTCACCACTCCCGGAAGAGGCGATCAAGCCGAGGCTGTTGAATGCTCAGATCCAGGGGAACGGAAAACCGCGCTTCCGGCGCATTCGCGCGCTGCCGCTGACGCGATTCGTCGAGGAGGCTTCCGGTGTCGGGGACACATCCATCGTGGATCTGGACCCGCTGGCGCCGCGCATCCTGACCGCCACAGCGGATCGCTGGCTTCCGAGCCTGGCCCTGCTGCTGGCCGTCAAGCAGGCCCAGGGTCATACGCAGAGCATCCGTATCGACAGGCGGAAAATCCGCTATGGCGACTTGTCGCTTCCATTGGATCGCGATGGGCGGCTGCTGATCGGCTTCAGCTCCGCATCCGGAAGCTCGGAACCCTATCCCTTGATGCAGGCCTCCGAGGTCATCCAGGGCAAGACCGCCTGGCGCGAATTCGCGAACAAGATCATTCTGATCGGTGAGCCGGAACGCGCGATCTGGCCAACCCCGGTGGGCACGCTTTCCGACCGGGAAATGATGGCACAGACCATCACCGCCATTCTCGATCAGCATTATTACCGCCTCCATCCCCAGGCCGCATGGATCCAGATCGTGCTGTTGCTGGTCATCGCCGGGGTTCTGCTCCTGCTGCTTGCGCGCATGCCATTGTGGCTGGCCTGGGTCTCGATGCCGGTCATGGCGGCCGCCCTGATCGGCGTGGATGCCTGGCTGCTGCTCGTGCGTCATGTCTGGCTTCCGGCTGCAATCCCGCTGCTGTTTCTGCTTCTCGCCTTCTCGTCCCTGCTGATTCTGCGCCTGTTCCGGGACCAGAAGCTCCGGGCCCTGCGCGAATCGGCCGATATCCGCCGCGATCTCGGCCTGTTGCACCAGCAGAGCGGCAACCTCGACAAGGCCCTCTCCGTTTTCAGAAAACTGCCATCCGATCCGGACTCGATGGAACTGCTCTACAGCCTCGGCAAGGAGTTCGAGCGCAAGCGCCGCTTCCATCAGGCCGCGTCCGCATACGAATGGATTGTCGCCCGCAACCCGGACTTCCGCGATGCGCTCAAGCGCCGCGACAAGGCGCATCAGCTTGAGGCGGCCGGTGTCTCGGGCAGCGGCTCGGTCACATCCTCGCTGCTGATCGATGGCATGGATCACAAGCCAACGCTCGGCCGCTACGAGATCGAAAAGATGATCGGCAAGGGCGCGATGGGCGAGGTCTATCTCGGCCGCGATCCGAGCATCGATCGTATCGTCGCCATCAAGACCCTGCCGCTGACCAGCGAGTTTTCCCCAGAGGAGATCGAGGAGGTGCGCGAGCGCTTCTTCCATGAAGCCGCAGCGGCGGGAAGGCTGAACCATTCGAACATCGTCACCATCTATGACGTCGGTGAGGAACATGATCTGGCCTTCATGGCCATGGAATACATCGACGGCTATTCGCTCGATGAACATGCCGCTGCCGATACGCTGCTGCCGATCGACAAGGTGATTGGCTATATCATTCAGACGGCCAGGGCGCTGGACTATGCCCATGGCGAGGGCATCGTGCATCGCGATGTGAAGCCGGCGAACCTGATGATCGATCGCAGGAAGGATCAGGTGAAGATCACCGACTTCGGCATCGCCCGCATCACCTCACACAGCCGCACGAAGACCGGCATGCTTCTGGGCACGCCGAGCTACATGTCGCCGGAGCAGGCCATGGGGCACAGGGTGGATCATCGCGCCGACATCTTCTCGCTGGGCTCGACGATGTATGTGCTTCTCACCGGCGACAAGCCGTTCAGCGGCGATTCGCTGGCATCTCTGTTCTACAACATCATCAACAAGCCGCATCCGGATATCCGCAAGCTCAATCCGAAGGTTTCCGACAGCCTCAAGCGCATCATCGACAAGGCGATGCAGAAGGATCCGGACAAGCGCTATCAGTCCGCCGGCGCCCTGGCGCGGGCCTTATCAAGGTTGAAGATCCAGGCCTGAACCGCAATTCCAGCAAGTTCCATCAATGCACTGCCGAAGCCGGCCGCTCAACCCACCAGCGTAACGATCTCGCCTTCATGTTTGTGGATATGCCCGATGCGATAGACCGTTTCGCCGG
>CAZDLB010000042.1:0-15283 GCA_964505995.1 uncultured Zetaproteobacteria bacterium | reverse complement strand
AGGCCTGCAAGCCGGTGAACGTGATGGGCATGACCAAGGCCGTGCAGGAGCGCATTCTGACCTCGGCGAACGTGCTGATTCCTTCCACGCGATTCATCTGCGTGCGCTATGGCAATGTGCTGGCCTCCCGGGGCTCGGTGATTCCGCTGTTCCATGACCAGATCGCCAATGGAGGGCCGGTCACGGTGACGGTGCCGGAGATGACGCGTTTCCTGCTGAGCCTGAATCAGGCCGTGGACACCGTGTTCGCTGCGCTGCGCACAGCAGAGCCTGGAGAGACGCTTGTTCCCGATGCGCCCTCGGCGACCGTGGAGAACATCGCCAGGGCCCTGATCGGCGATCGTGACATCGAGATCAAGGTAACCGGCATCCGTCCCGGCGAGAAGATGCATGAAATCATGATTTCGGATGAAGAGAGCCACCATACGGTACGGCGCGGCGATTTTTTCGCAATCCAGTCCATGCTGCCGGAGCTCAGTCCCGAGCCGGGCGAGCGGGTGATCGAGGGGGAGTTCAGCTCCGCCGACCGCGTGCTGTCGCTGGAGGATACCGTTGCGCTGCTGGAGAAGAACCATCTGATGGTCGGCCAGGCAAGCCTTGCCGAGGGTGGCGAGCTTCTGGCCTAGGGATTGAAGATGAAACGGATCAAGGTCATGACCCTCGTCGGCACGCGGCCGGAGCTGATCAAGCTCTCGCGCGTGATTCCGCTGCTCGATGAGCATACCGAGCATGTGCTGGTGCATTCGGGCCAGAATTACGATTATGAACTGAATCAGGTTTTCTTCGAGGATCTCGGTATCCGCAAACCGGATCATTTTCTCGACGCGGCGGGGGATACGGCCTGCCGGACCATCGCCAGGGTGCTGGTTGCGACCGAGGAGGTGATCCTGAAGGAGAAGCCCGATGCCTTTCTGATCTATGGCGATACGAACAGCTGTCTCGGGGCCATCGCGGCCAAGCGGCATCGGGTGCCGGTCTTTCATATGGAGGCGGGGAATCGCTGCTTTGACGAGCGCGTGCCGGAGGAGCTGAACCGGCGGATTCTCGATCATGTCAGCGACATCAACATGCCGTTGACCGAGCATGGGCGTGACTATCTGCTGCGCGAGGGCATACGACCGGAGACGGTGATCAAGACCGGCTCCTGCATGGCCGAGGTGCTCGGGCATTTCAGGGACCGCATCGAGGCATCGCCGATCCTTCAGCGACTCAAGCTTCAGCCGCGTTCCTATATCGTCCTCAGTGCGCACCGGGAAGAAAACGTCGATGACGAAGACCATCTGCGCCGCATGATGGACTCGGTGCGCGCCATGGTTGAGCATTTCGACAGGGATGTGATCTTCTCCGTGCATCCGCGTACCCGCAAGCGGCTGGAGGCCAGTGGCGAGGATCTGGCATCCGAGCCCAGAATCCATTTGCTTCGGCCCCTCGGCTTCTTCGATTACATTCATCTGCAGCAGCATGCCTTCTGCGTGATTTCCGACAGCGGAACGATCACCGAGGAGGCGGCCCTGCTCGGCTTTCCGGCCGTGACGATACGCCAGATGCATGAACGCCCCGAGGGCATGGATGCGGGGGTTCTGATTCTCAGCGGCCTGGACCGGGATGGCGTGATTCAGGCGGTGGAAGCGGTCACGCGCCAGGCTTCGGCGGCCAGTCCCGTATCCGACTACGCCCAGGCCGGTCCCGTGTCGCGCAAGGTGCTGCATGCCATTCTGAGCTACACCCATTATGTGGATCGGACGGTCTGGTACCGATCCTCATGAGACGGATCGACATGCCTGCATCCCCAGGCTTCAAGCCACCGTTCATGGTTGATCAAGAGCGAGGCCCGCTGGGCCTGTCGCCGTGGCTTTGACGGGCATTGCGCTCAGCTTCGTGCTGAGCGTGCTGCTGACCGCGTGGCTGGCCGGGCGCTTCAGCCCGATCCGCATCCAGGATGCGCCGAATGAGCGGTCCCTGCATGCGCGACCCACGCCGCGAACCGGCGGCCTGGCGATCCTTCTGGCGATGGTTGCGGGTGTATGGATGCTGTTTCGTGAATCGGGGCTGCCTTCGTGGTGCGTGTTTCCGGCACTGGCGGCCCTGATTGTGGCGATGGTGTCGCTGCTCGATGATCTGATTGGGCTTTCCCCGGTGCTGCGCCTGCCCGTGCATCTGATGGCCGCAGCCCTTGTCGTGTTCGGAAGCGGTGACATATCCCCGTGGCTGGCGATCGCAGGCATGCTGGCGCTGACATGGATGCTGAACCTCTACAACTTCATGGATGGCATGGACGGCTTTGCCGGCGGCATGAGCGTGATCGGCTTTTCATTCCTGGGGCTGGCCGGCTGGCATGCGGGCGATCTGCCATTCATGTCGATCGCGCTTTGCATTGCCGCCGCATCCGCAGGCTTTCTGCTGTTCAACTTTCCGCCGGCGCGCATCTTCATGGGCGATGTCGGTTCAGCCACTCTGGGACTGCTGGTCGGTGCATTGTCCTGGCAGGGATGGCATGCCGGCCTGTTTCCGCTCTGGTTCCCGGTTCTGGTCTTTTCCCCGTTTATCGTCGATGCGACGGTGACGCTGATCCGCCGGGGGATCAGGGCAGAGAAGCTCTGGCAGGCGCATCGCGAGCATTACTACCAGCGACTGGCGCTGGCGGGATGGGGGCACCGCAGGACGGTGCTGCTCGAATACCTGCTGATGCTTGGCGTTGGCATCTCGGCGATGCTGATGCTAATCTGGAAGCAGGGGGTCGTGATCGGCCTGATGTTCTGGGCCATCATGTATCTGATTCTGGGAATTCGGGCCGAGCGATACCTTCAGATACAAGCAGGAGGTAGAAGCCATGAGGATTAGGAAGCTGATATCCGTCGCAATGCTTGCGGCAGCCCTGGGGCTGGGTCTGCCGGCCCAGGCAAGTGACAGGATCGACATCAATCATGCGACGGTCGAGCAGTTGCAGAGCGTCAAGGGGATTGGCGAGAAGACCGCCCAGGCGATTGTCGCCTATCGTCGGGAACATGGAGGTTTCAAGGATGTCGATGAGCTGACGAAGGTGCGGGGCATCGGCGAGAGGAAGCTCGAAAAGATCCGTGATCAACTGACCGTGAAGGATGAAGCGGAGAAGGGCCACGGGCATGAGGACTAGGCCCTCGGGGCCATGTTCAAAGGAAAGGACGTGGTTTCGGCCGCGTCCTTTTTTGCTAGCATGCAAGCCATGAATGCCATCTCCGCCTGGGCCTATCGCTGGCTGCCGCTGATCCATGATCTGCTGTGGGTGCCGCTGGCGCTGCTGCTGGCCTTCTGGCTGCGTTTCAATCTGGAAGCCATCCCGCAGGGCTTTGTTTCCTCCCTGATGCAGTTGATGCTTGTTGCCTTGCCGGTGCAGCTGGCGGCCTATTACGCTTTCGGGCTCTATCGCGGCATCTGGCGCTTTGCGTCGGTGCCGGATCTCGTGCGCATCGTCAAGGCCGTCCTCATTGGAGCCGTGGCGACGTTCGTGATCTTCTTCGTCTGGCAGCGACTGGAAAATGTTCCCCGCTCGGTGATCATCCTGTACCCGGCGCTGCTGATGGCCGGCCTGGCCCTGCCGCGGCTGATCTACCGCTGGCTGAAGGATCGCCGGCTGGGATTGACTGGAACAGCCGGCCGGCGCGCGCTGATCGTCGGCGCCGGTCGCGCCGGCGAGATGCTGGTTCGCGATCTGCTGAAGGGTGGCGACTACGAACCGGTCGGCTTTCTTGACGATGACCGGAAAAAGCAGGGCCTTGAGATCCACGGGGTCCGCGTGCTGGGCGGCACCGATGCGCTTCAGGATCTGGCGCGCAAGCTGGAGATCGACATCGTTCTGCTGGCGATGCCGACGGCTCCGGCCTCGCTGATGCGGCGGCTTCTGGATCAGAGCATGGAGCTGCACATTCCCTGTCGAACGCTGCCATCGATCGCCGAGCTGGCCGATGGCCGGGTCGAGGTGGGGAATCTGCGCGAGGTCCGCATCGAGGATCTTCTCGGTCGCGAGGAGGTGCGGCTGGATGAAAAGGGCATTCGCGCGTTTCTGAAGGGCAAGCGCGTTCTGGTGACTGGTGCCGGCGGCTCGATCGGCTCCGAGCTCTGCCGCCAGCTGCTGCGCCAGAATGTCGGCAGGCTGATTTTGCTCGATCACGGCGAGTTCAATCTGTATCGCATCGATGCCGAGCTGGGCGGGCAGGCCGACGGGCGTATCGTGTCCGTTCTGGGCGACATCCGCGATCAGGCGCGCATGCGCTGGCTGTTTGAAAACTACCGTCCCGAGATCGTCTTCAACGCCGCGGCCTACAAGCATGTACCGCTGGTCGAGCACAACCCGGCCGAGGGTATCAAGACGAATACGCTGGGCACGGCCCGGCTGGCGGATCTGGCCGTTGAGTATGGCGTGGAGAAATTCGTGCAGATCTCCACCGACAAGGCCGTGAATCCGACCAATGTCATGGGCGCAAGCAAGCGCGCGGCCGAGATCTACTGCCAGAATCTGGATGCGCGCGCGCCGTCCACGGCCTTCATCACGACCCGCTTCGGCAATGTGCTGGGTTCGGCCGGCTCGGTCGTGCCGCTGTTTCGCGAGCAGATCCGCAGGGGAGGCCCGGTCACGGTCACGCACCCGGAGATCACCCGCTATTTCATGACGATTCCCGAGGCCGTACGTCTGATCCTGCAGGCGGGCAGCATGGGCAAGGGAGGCGAGATCTTTGTGCTGGACATGGGTGAGCCGGTGAAGATCGTCGATCTGGCCCGGCAGATGATCCGTCTTTCCGGGCTGGAGCCGGAGGTTGACATCCGCATCGAGTTCACCGGTCTGAGACCCGGCGAGAAGCTCTACGAGGAGCTGTTCCACGAGGCCGAACCGCTCGTTGGAACGGAGCATCCGAAGCTGCTGCTGGCCTCCAGCCGCGAGGTGGACTGGCAGGAGTTCAGCCGGCTGATGAAGGCGCTTGAGAAGGCCTGTCAGGCCCGCGATATCGAGCAGCTGCATCTGGATCTGCAGCGCCTGGTGCCGGAATTTGATCCGCACGCATCCGGCATCGAAGCCCCTGCAGCCGGCTTAAAGCCGTCGATTCACTGACGGGCATTTTCCACGGGTGAGCGGGGCGCATCGCGAAATGCTCGTGGACGTGGCGGTTTTTGCGCCGCCGGACAAGCCTTTCACCTATCGCTGGCCTTCAAGCCTGGGCGAGCCGGTTTCCGGCATCCGCGTATGCGTGCCGTTCGGCAAGGCATCGAGGGTGGGTGTCGTGCTGGATGTGCGTGAAGCGGAAAACGAGGCGGCTGATCTGAAATATGTGGCCGACCGGCTTGATCTGGCGCCGCTGTACGATCCGGCGAGAACCCGATGGCTTGAGCGGCTGCGCCGCTATTACCTGGCCGGTTCGGGCGAGGCCTGGGCCACGGCGCTGGGATGGGCGGCGCATGACGATGCGCTGCGCCTGAGCTGCCCGGATATCCCGAAGTTAGAGGCGGCCTGGCCGCAGCTTTCCGGCATCTTCAGAAGCCAAGCCCCGTTGTCGATACGCACGATGCAGCGCCGTGCGGCGGATCGGCACTGCCGCTATGCCATCGCTTGCGCTCGCCGCGATGGTCTGCTGAGCCCCCCTGAATCCGAGCATCGGGCTGGCGCGGACAGGCCTGCTCCCCGACTCGCATTGAACGAGGAGCAGCAGCGGGCGCTGGCCGCGATTCGCGAAGCCGGCTCCGGTTTTCATGCCTTTCTGCTCTTCGGGCGCACCGGCTCGGGCAAGACCGAGGTGTTTCTGCGCGCGGCTGCCGATGTCGTCGCCAAAGGCCGGCAGGTGCTGGTGCTGGTGCCGGAGATCGGCCTGACGCCGATGTGGCTGCAGCGGCTGAGGCAGCGCTTCGGCGAGGTGCATCTCTGGCATTCGGCGATGGCCGCTGGCGAGCGTCAGGCGGTGCTCACCGGCATGGATTCGCTTGAGGTTCTGATCGGCACGCGTTCGGCCCTGTTTCTGCCCCTGCCGAGGCTTGCCATGATCATCGTGGACGAGGAGCACGATGTCAGCTTCAAGCAGCAGGATGGGGTCCACTATTCGGCGCGCGACATGGCCGTGCTGCTGGCGCAGCAGCTGGATATTCCCATCGTGCTCGGTTCGGCGACCCCCAGCCTCGAAAGCTGGCGGCTGGTGCGCGAGGGGCGCTACCAGCGACTGGATCTGCCCAGGCCCGTGATCGGGGATGAGCGGCCGGCGCAGACGCGCGTGGTGGATATGCGCGGCCAGGATGGCCCGCTTTCCGAGCTTCTGATCCGGGAGCTTGAGCAGACCTTCGCGGCCGGGGAGCAGGCGATGCTGTATCTGAACCGGCGGGGCTATGCGCCGGCCCTGCAATGCACAGCCTGCGGCGAGGTGCCGTCCTGCCCGCACTGTTCCCTGCGCCTGAGCCTGCACCGGCGGGCCGGGCGGCTGCGCTGTCATGCCTGCGGCCATGGTCGCCGCGTGCCGATGGTCTGCGAGGCCTGTGGCGAAAGTGCCTTTATGCCGCTGGGCGAGGGCACGGAGAAGATCGAGGATGCGCTGGCCGGGGCGTTTCCGTCGGCGTGTTTCGCGCGCTTTGATCGCGACATCCTGACCAGCCAGCGGCGACTCGAGGAAACGCTGGCGGCCTTCGATCGCGGCGAGATCGATGCGCTGATCGGCACACAGATGCTGGTCAAGGGGCATGATTTTCACCGTGTCACGCTCGTGGGCATCATCAACGCCGATCTCGGCATCAGCCTGCCGGACTTCCGCGCCGGCGAGCGCTGGTGGCAGCAGATGCTGCAGGTCTACGGGCGCGCCGGGCGCGGGGACCGGCCGGGGCGGATCATCATCCAGACGCGCATGCCTGATGCAGCGTGGCTGACGCGCGTGGCAGCCGAGCGGGCTGAACAGGTGCTCGATGAGGAACTGCAGATGCGTCGCGGCCTGAACTTCCCGCCGTTCGGGCGCTGGGTGCGCGTGGTCTTCTCGGCGCGGCAGGCCAAAACCGCCGCGCAGGCGGCCGAGGCCTTCGCCTCGATCTGCCGCGATCCGAGGTCCGGCCTGGACGCGGTGCAGATTTCCGGGCCAATGGCCTGCGCGCTGGAGCGTCTGGCCGGCCGCTATCGCTTCGAGGTGCTGCTGCGCGATGCCTCGCGCAAGCTGCTGCCCTGGCGGCTGGCGCCCTTGTTGGCGCTGCAGGAACTGCCGTCCTCTGTGCGCCGGCGCGTGGATGTCGATCCGCAGGACATGATGTGATGGGCTGGATGCCAAGGCCTTCGGACTGGCAGGAACTTCCCGGGCGCTTCTTCGTGACCGGCTTCGTCTGGGTCGTGGCCGTTGAATTCGTGGGCAGCTGGTGGACTGGCTCCGGCAATCCAGTCCCGGCGCTGATCCTCATGCGTCTGGCCGAGGCCGGCGGATTGCTGCTGCTTTTGGCGCGTCTGTCGCTGATGCAGGCGGCGGGGCTTTCTCGTCCCGGCCCGAGGCAATGGCGGCTGTTTCTGATCCTGTCTCTGATCTCGGCGCTTGCGTTTGCGCTGGTGCTTGCCCTGAGCCAGGCCCTGGACTTGCCGCTGCTCAGGCATCTTGGTGCCCCCGCCTGGATTCAGGGGTGGAGCGGGGTGCTGCTGATGCTGCTGCTGGCGCCGCTGGCCGAGGAGCTGTTCTTCCGGGCGCTGGTCTATCGGCTGTTCCGCCAGGCCTTCGGCATACCTTTGGCAATCGTGCTCAGCGCAATCTGCTTTGCGTTGATGCACGGCCAGCTTCTCTCCCCGCAGTTGCTGGGCGGGCTGATCTTTGCCGTGGCCTATGAATGGGGGCGCAATCTGTGGATTGCGGTGGCGCTGCATGCCGGGGCCAATGCTGCCGTTCTGCTTCTGAACCTGTAGCATGCCGCGCCCGTTTTTCGAGGCGGGCAGACCCGGTCACAGCAGAAGGAGAGGACATGGGCAAGCCGATGATCCGCGTGCAGGGCGCGCGCGTGCACAATCTGAAGAACATCAGCCTGAGCATTCCGCGCGAGAAGCTGGTGGTCATCACCGGCGTTTCCGGTTCGGGCAAGTCCTCGCTGGCCTTCGATACCCTGTATGCCGAAGGCCAGCGCCGCTATGTCGAGTCGCTGTCGGCCTATGCGCGCCAGTTTCTCGGCATGATGGAGCGTCCCGATGTGGACGTGATCGAGGGGCTGTCGCCGGCGATCTCGATCGAGCAGAAGACGACCAGCCGCAATCCGCGTTCGACCGTCGGCACGATCACCGAGGTGTACGACTATCTGCGCCTGCTGTACGCGCGCATCGGCCAGCCCTACTGCCATGGTTGCGGCAGGCCGATCACCTCGCAGCCGGCCAGCGCCATTATCGATCAGATTGGCGCGATGAACGAGGGCACGAAGGTGATTCTTCTGGCGCCGATTGCCCGCGGGCGCAAGGGGGAGTTCCGCCGGGAACTGGAAAAGGCCGGGCAGGATGGTTTCGTGCGCGTGCGCATCGACGGCGAGATCATGCAGCTGGAGGACGTGCCCGAGCTGGAGAAGCAGAAGAAACACAATATCGAGCTGGTTGTCGACCGGCTGGTCATCCGCGACGGCATCCGCACGCGTCTGGCCGATTCGGTCGAAACGGCGCTGCGCTATGGCGATGGCGTGATGATGGCCCTGATCAACGGCGAGCAGCATGTGTTCTCCGAGCGCTTTGCCTGTGCGGAATGCGGCATCTCCTATCCGGAGATCGAACCTAGGCTGTTCTCGTTCAATTCGCCGGTCGGCGCCTGTCCAACCTGTGACGGGATCGGGGTGCAGACGATCTTCGATCCGCAGCTCGTCGTGCCCGATCCGTCCCTGTCGCTGGCCGATGGCGCCATCGAGCCCTGGTCGGGTCGCGAGACCTTCATGTTCCGCCAGACCCTGGAGGCCGTGGTGCGGCATCTGGGTGTGGACATGGAGACGCCGTTCGCCGAGCTCGATGAGAAGGCCCGCCATGTGCTGCTCTATGGCAGCGGGCGCGAGAAGATCCGCTTCGTCTATGAAACCCCGGGCCAGAGCCGCGTGGTCGAGCGTGCGTTCGAGGGCGTGATCCCGAACCTGGAGCGGCGCTACCGGGAATCCACATCCGATGACGTGCGCGAGGCGCTGGCCAGCTACATCAACACCATCGACTGCCCGGCCTGCGACGGCTCCCGGCTGAACCGGGCGGCGCGGCATGTGCGCGTCGGCGATCTGAGTCTGCCGGAGGTCACGCGCATGCCGCTGCGCGAGTGCCGCGCGTGGTTTTCCCGGCTCGAACTGAGCAAGCAGCAGCTGGCGATTGCCGAGAAGGTGCTCGATGAAATCCAGGCCCGTCTGGGCTTCATGATCGAGGTCGGCCTGGACTACCTGAGCCTGGATCGGACCGCCGGCACGCTTTCCGGCGGCGAGGCACAGCGCATCCGCCTGGCCACGCAGATCGGCTCGGCGCTCGTCGGCGTGCTCTACATCCTCGACGAGCCGTCCATCGGCCTGCATCAGCGCGACAACGACCGCCTGCTGGCCACGCTGAAACGCCTGCGCGATCTCGGCAACTCGGTGCTCGTCGTCGAGCATGACGAGGATGCGATTCGCAGCGCCGACTGGATCGTGGACATGGGTCCGCGCGCCGGCGAGCACGGCGGCGAGGTGGTCGCCGAGGGGCCGCTGGAGGCGATCCTGAAGGCCGATACGCTGACGGCAGACTATCTCTCCGGGCGCAAGTCCATCCCGGTGCCGCAGCGCCGTCCGATCGAAAGGGATCATCCGGTGATCGGCGTGAAGGGCGCGTGCGAGCACAACCTGAAGCAGGTCGAGGCGACGTTTCCGCTGGGGCGTTTCTGCTGCGTGACCGGGGTCTCCGGCTCCGGCAAGTCGACGCTGACGCTGGATACGCTCTACCGCGCTTTTGCGCGCGCCAAGGGGCTGAAGACCGAGCGGGTCGGCCGCCATGCGGCGCTGATCGGCGAGAATCTGGTGGACAAGATCATCGACATCGACCAGAGCCCGATCGGGCGCACGCCCAGATCCAATCCGGCGACCTATACCGGTATCTTCACCGCCATCCGCGAGCTGTTCGCGCAGGTGCCCGAGGCGCGCTCGCGCGGCTACAGGCCGGGGCGCTTCTCCTTCAACGTCAAGGGCGGCCGCTGCGAGGCCTGTCAGGGCGACGGTATCATCAAGGTGGAGATGCATTTCCTGCCCGATGTCTATGTGCACTGCGAGTCCTGTCAGGGTGCGCGCTACAACCGCGAAACGCTGGATATCCGCTACAAGGGCAAAAACATCGCCGAGGTTCTGGACATGACGGTGGACGAGGCCTGGGAATTCTTCGCCGCCATCCCTCAGCTTAAGAACCGGCTGGGCACGCTGCGGCAGGTCGGCCTGGGCTATATCCGGCTGGGGCAGCAGGCGACGACGCTCTCAGGCGGCGAGGCGCAGCGCGTGAAGCTGTCCCGGGAGCTGGCCCGGCGCGCGACCGGCGATACGCTCTACATCCTCGATGAGCCGACCACGGGCCTGCATTTCGACGATGTCGCCAAGCTGCTGGAGGTGCTGCACGCGCTGGTCGATCACGGCAATACCGTGATCGTCATCGAGCACAACCTCGATGTCATCAAGACCGCCGACTGGATCGTGGACATGGGGCCGGAGGGCGGCGACCGGGGCGGCGAGGTGGTCGTGGCCGGCACGCCCGAGCAGGTGGCGGCCTGCGAGGCCTCGTGGACCGGTCGCTACCTGAGGCCGTACCTGCAGTAATCCTGATTTTCTTCTCTGCTGAAGATCCATTTGCTGCGTAAATGCAGCGAGTGCCCAACCAAGGGGCAACCGAAGAATGGAATGGGCAGGATGGTCCAGTATGCGAATGCTAGCGATTCCAGCATGGGGTCGGAGCGCGAAGCACAACCGCACTGATTTGGCGGTTGCGCTTCGCGATCCATTCCTCATGCCAACAGAGGCAACCCGAGCGTCGACTGGATCAGATCATCCTGGAAACCCATCATGCCGGGCCGAATCTCATCTTCACAGCACCAATGATGAAGCTTCCGACGAGAAGGCTTGTTGCTCAGTTGATCTGATAGGCTGCAGCGCTCTCATCAAAGGTCGCAACATTCTGCGCCTGACCAATGATATCATAGGCTCCAACCGGGGCCCCGGCAGGCACGGTCTTGGTAAAGGTCCGCGAAACCACGCCGGATGGCGGCAGGTTAACATTCAGAGGACCATCAAGCACATAATCGGAACCATTTGGAAGAATGGCGTAGACCTGTGCGCTCACCGTTTGAGCCGTAGCAGTGTTATTGGTCAGCGTCACCTGGTACGAAAGGGAGGAGCCTCGCGTAACGTTGGTCGGACCAACCGGTGTTACGGTTACGGACACATCCGGTCCTGCGACCCCTAGAGCCATGGCGTTGTTGGCATTCAGGCGCCCTCCCGTAGCCACCATTCCGCTCAGACCGGCAACCGGATTGACGCTGTTGAGGATACGCCAGCGCAGTTCGCGGAAGGTCAGCGACGGATCCTGGGACAGCATCAGCGCGGCTACACCGGTTACATGCGGCGTGGCCATCGATGTGCCATCGAACAGCGCATAGCTGCCGTCGCGAACCGGAACCGTACTCAGAATCTGGACGCCGGGAGCTGCCAGATCCACCGATGTGACGCCATAATTCGAAAATACTGCAAGAACATCATTGTGATCCGTCGCAGCAACGGCCAATACGTTGTCTAGCGGATAACTGGATGGATATTGAGGAACTAGGTCATTATTATCACCAATACCATCCGCACCACCATTACCTGCGGCCGCGACATACAGCGAGCGGGAAGCCGCAATCGCATCCATCTCGGCCTGGCTGGCAGGGCCGCCACCATAGCTGTTGTTGGAAACCTTGGCTCCCATCATCGCAGCATAGTTCACCGCACCGATGATGGCAGCCGAATCAGCCGTACACAGAAGGCCAAAGAAAACCGGCTTGAAGATCTTCAGTGGCATCAGCGAAACACTCCAGTTGATGCCGGTTACGCCCACGGCGTTATTGCCAACGGCACCGATTGTGCCCGCCGTATGAGTCCCATGACCGCCGCAGGCCACGACCGAATCGGATGGGTCATTATCGTTTTCACCAAAATCCCAGCCATGGACATCATCGATGTACCCATTGCCGTCATCGTCGATGCCGTTGGCCGGAATCTCTCCGGGGTTTGTCCAGAGGTTGGCCGCAATATCCGGATGCGTCATGTCCAGGCCGGTATCCAGATCGGCCACAATGACCTGCTGCGATCCGGTCGAGATATCCCAGGCCAGAGGTGCGTCGATATCGGCATTCGGTGTGCCACCCGTCTGTCCCGTATTGTCCAGCCCCCACATCTGTGGAAACTGAGGATCATTCGGAACCGCATTCAGATAGCGATAGTAATTGGGTTCGGCATACTGCACGATCCCGCTGGATTTGAAGTAGTTGAGCGCCTGTTTCACGGTATAGCCGTTCGGCAGTCGGATGTGATGAATGTTCAGGCCGCGGAAGGTCTTGATCGTCGTAGCACCAATGGTGCTGTTCAACTGACGGATCTGGGCTGAAGTTGCCGACTGGTTGAATTTGACGAGTACCTCGCCGGGCGCATATTCGGGCAGCCCGCCCGCATGCGCCTGACTCGAAAGAACTAGAAGCATTAATCCAATGATTGTTCGCAGAATTGTCATAGCTTCCCCCTTCTAACTTTTGAATGCATCTTTGAATGCATCCTGTCCCTATGATTGCCATTGAAGACCCCTTCGAATGAATTGTCAAGGAGCTCTGATGGGTCACTGCATATGAGACACGGGGCCGGGGTAGGCAGGCATCTTGCGGTTGAGGTTGGCAAGATACTTTGCCGGCGGGATGAGATTCAAGGACTTGTGCGGGCGGATGTGGTTGTAGATGTACCGCCACTTCTTCGCGGCCCTGCGGACCTCCGCGATGGTGGTGCCGACCTCATAGAAGCCGAAGAACTCATGCCGGTCCGTGCCGTTGGCGCGCTCGACATGGCCGTTCAGCTTCGGGGAACGGGGCGGCAGGACAATCAGCGGAATGCCCGCCTCCATGCAGGCAAGCTCGAACTCGCCCATGAACTCCAAGCCGCCATTCGCTTCCCCAGATGTGTTTCCATCGTAACTGCTTCAGATGGATCATCAGCCTGGGATTCAATGACCGCTGGCATAAGGGCTTCTGCCTTCGGCTTCCGGATTCAAGTCACTTTGGTGTATACTTCTTAAGCCGAGCCTTCCAACGGTAACCCGGCCGGCCTGGCAACACCCCACACTCGCAGGCATCCGCAACCGTCAGTCCGCCCGATCTCCCAGTTCCACCCGCTCCGGAACATCCGGCAGATGACGAGCTTCATCGCTCATAGCCGTCAACACCAATTTCGAGGCGCGACAAATCGCACCGGGCCTCCTTTCTATTACGACTTCTGAACCACAAGATATCACACCTTCAATGTCTCACATATATGTGAACCCGTACAGAGGTATATCTACTCTTGCTGGGGCGCTACCTCATCCAGCGGTCTGAACTCGATATCCTTCCACGGCAGGCCGAAGGCATTGAGATCGCGCATGAACGGATCGGGGTCGCGCTGCTCCATGTTCCACACGCCCGGTTCCAGCCATGCGCCCTCGCACATGAGCTTGGCGCCGATCATCGCCGGCACGCCGGTCGTGTAGGAGACCGCCTGCGCGCCGGTTTCACGGTACGCCTCCTGATGGTCGCAGATGTTGTAGATGTAGCGCGTGAAGGGTTTGCCGCCGCCCTTCGTGCCGGTGACGATGCAGCCGATGTTCGTCTTGCCCTTCGTGCGCGGGCCAAGGTTCGCCGGATCGGGCAGCAGCGCCTTCAGAAACTGCAGCGGCACGATCTTGTGCCCCTCGAACTCGATCGGCTCGATCGAATCCAGCCCGATGTTGCGGAACACCTCCAGATGCTTGAGGTACTCATCGCCGAAGGTCATCCAGAAGCGGATGCGTTTCAGCCCCGGAAGGTTCTTGCACAGCGATTCCATCTCCTCGTGATAGAGCAGATACATGGTCTTCTCGCCGACGCCCTCGAAGTCGAACCTGCGCTTGTACTGCATCGGCTTCGTCTCGACCCAGTCGCCGTTCTCCCAGTAGCGGCCGTTGGCCGTGACCTCGCGGATGTTGATCTCCGGATTGAAGTTCGTCGCAAACGGATAACCATGATCGCCGCCGTTGCAGTCGAGGATGTCCACGGTATGGATTTCATCGAAATGGTGCTTGAGCGCATGCGCGCAGAAGACGTTGGTCACGCCCGGATCGAAGCCGCTTCCCAGCAGCGCCATCAGCCCGGCCTCTCTGAAGCGATCCTGATAGGCCCACTGCCATTTGTACTCGAACTTGGCCTCATCCTTCGGCTCGTAGTTGGCCGTGTCCAGATAATGCACGCCGGTTTCAAGACAGGCGTCCATGATGGTCAGATCCTGATAGGGAAGCGCCACGTTGATGACCATGAATGGATCATGCTTGCGGATCAGCGCGACCAGTTCCGGCACCTTGTCCGCGTCCACCTGCGCGGTGCGAATCTCCCGCCCGGTTTTCTCTTTCACGTCCGAGGCAATCGCGTCGCACTTCGATTTCGTGCGGCTTGCAAGCAGGATATCGGAAAACACCTCGGGATGCTGCGCGCACTTGTGCGCGACGACGCGGCCGACGCCGCCGGCGCCGATGATCAGAACCTTTCTGGCCATGTTCTACCTCGCTGCTGGGACTGCCGCCTTCGGGCGGATCGCGGATTGTAGTGTCCCGAAGCCTGTCCGAGAACAAAAATGATGCCGACTGCGGCTCCTTCGGTTTACACTGGCGCCATGTTCGATCTGACCGATGTGCAAATCTCCGAGCCGCATGATATCCGCATCATCGGCGCGCCGTTCGACGGCACGGTATCGTACCGGCCCGGTGCGCGCTTCGGGCCGGCCGCGATCCGCGAGGCAAGCGATGGCGTGGAAACCTGGTCGCCCGTGCTGGAGCGCGATCTGGAGGATGTGACCTATGCCGATGCCGGCGATCTCGACCTGCCGATGGGTTCCGTCGAGGTTGCCCTCGGCATCATCCGCGAGGCGGTTGAGGATGCGCTGAACGACGAGGCGATCCCGTTCGTGCTCGGCGGCGAACATCTGGTCAGCCTGCCCGCAATCGAGGCGGTGTATCGGAAGTTTCCCGATCTCGTGGTCGTGCAGCTCGACGCCCATGCCGATCAGCGCGAGGACTATCTGGGCGTGAAGCTGTCGCATGCCTGCG
>CAZDLB010000041.1:0-15311 GCA_964505995.1 uncultured Zetaproteobacteria bacterium | reverse complement strand
AGAACTCGCATTCAGCCCGGCTTTCGTGTAGGCTGCCGCTCCGCAAACCAATCACAGATCCAACATTCAATTCCTGGAGGGGAGTTCAGATGGGTAAAGTCAGCGACCTTAAAATCGACCTCGTGGAGGTCTGCGAGGCGGCCGCGCGCGCATGCGCGCCCTATGTCGGCTCGGGCCAGAAGGACGAAGGAGACGGCCTGGCCGTGGATGCGATGCGCGAACGCATCAACCAGGTCCGCATGCGTGGAACCATTGTCATCGGCGAAGGCGCGAAGGATGAGGCGCCGGCGCTGTATGACGGCGAAAAGGTCGGCACCGGCGAAGGCATTGGCGTGGACATCGCCGTGGATCCGATCGAGGGCACGAACCTGTTCGCCAAGGACATGCCGGGCTCCATCTGCACGCTGGCTGCCGCGCCCGAGGGATCGATGTACCGTCCCGGCTCCTGCTTCTACATGGACAAGCAGGTGTATCCGAAGGCCGCGCGTGGCAAGATCGACCCCGAGGCTCCGGTTGCGGAGCGGCTGAAGCAGCTGGCCAGCGCCCTTGGCAAGGACGTTTCCGAGGTCAAGGTCTTCGTGCTGGACAAGCCGCGCCACCAGGATCTGCTGAAGGAAATCTACGGTGCCGGCGCCAAGGTGCGCCTGGCGACCGATGGCGATGTCAATGGCGCCATTCAGGCCATCCTCAATGTCGGCTGCGACGCGCTGTTCGGCATCGGCGGCACGCCCGAGGGCATCGTCACCGCCTGTGCCGCACGCGCGATGGGCGCGGAAATGTTCGGCCGCATGGCCCCGCAGAAGGACTTCGAGATCGAGGCCTGCAGGAAGGAAGGCATTGATACCACGCGCATCATCGCGCGCGATGAGCTGGTCACCTCCGATGACTGTCTGTTCATCGCCACGGGCCTGACCAGCGGCGCCTATGTCCGCCATGTGAAGACCGGTACCGACAGCTTCGGCCGCTTCATGAAGACGGACACGATCGTTCTCGACGGCGGCATCGGCAATATCCGCCATGTCGAGACCACCTTGCACGTATAAGCCGGGCTGATGGCTGCATAAGTTTTGCTTATGCCGGCCATTATCAGTTCTGATTAGAATTTATACACAAAATAAATAGGGTTCCTGCCAGACGAACCTAGACTGAAAGGGGAATAGTAATATGAGCAACAATCGCAGACATTTGGCCAATGCCGTTCGCGTTCTCTCGATGGACGCGGTGCAGAAGGCCAATTCCGGGCATCCGGGTGCTCCGATGGGCATGGCGGACATCGCCGAGGTCCTGTGGAACGACTACCTCAAGCACAATCCGGCCAATCCGAAATGGGCCGACCGTGACCGTTTCGTCCTTTCCAACGGCCATGGATCGATGCTGATCTATTCCCTGCTGCATCTGACGGGCTATGACCTGCCGATGGAGGAGATCAAGCGCTTCCGTCAGCTGCATTCGAAGACCCCCGGGCATCCGGAATACGGCTATGCGCCGGGCGTGGAAACGACGACCGGTCCGCTGGGACAGGGCCTGACCAATGCCGTGGGCATGGCGATTGCCGAGCGCATGCTGGCCGGCCAGTTCAACCGTCCGGGTCATGAAATCGTCGATCATTTCACCTATGTCTTCCACGGCGATGGCTGCCTGATGGAGGGCATCAGCCATGAGGCCGCGTCGCTGGCCGGCACGCTGGGCCTGGGCAAGCTGATCTATTTCTGGGATGACAACGGCATCTCGATCGACGGTGAGGTCGAGGGCTGGTTCACCGATGACACCCCGGGGCGCTTCGAGGCCTATGGCTGGCAGGTGATCCGCAATGTCGACGGCCACAATCCGGACGAGATCAAGCAGGCCATTGAAACGGCCCGCTCCAACCTCGATCAGCCGACGCTGATCTGCTGCAAGACCATCATCGGCTACGGCAGCCCGAACAAGGCCGGAAGCCACGATTGTCACGGCGCACCTCTCGGCGAGGACGAGGTCGCGCTGGTTCGTCAGGAGCTGGGCTGGGAGCATGAGCCCTTCGTGATCCCCGAGGATGTCTACAAGGGCTGGGATGCCCGCGACAAGGGTGCCAAGGCCGAGGCCGACTGGCAGGCCCGCTTCGATGCCTACAGGAAGGAATACCCGGAGCTGGCTGCCGAGTTCGAGCGCCGTCAGGCCGGCAAGCTGCCGAAGAACTTCGATGCCGAAATGACGAAGTGGATCAATCAGCTGCGCGAGGAAAAGCCGGGCTGGGCCACGCGTGTCGCCTCCGGCAAGACCATCGGCGCCCTGGCCGGTTTCGTGCCCGAGCTGGTGGGCGGCTCCGCCGATCTGGCGCCCTCGAACAACACCAAGTGGCCCGAGGCCGTGGCGTTTTCGAAGGACACGCCGGAAGGCAACTATGTCCACTACGGCGTGCGCGAATTCGGCATGAGCCACATCATGAACGGCATGAGCCTGCACGGTGGCGTGATTCCGTTCGGCGGCACCTTCCTGATGTTCTCCGAGTATGCGCGCAACGCCATCCGCATGTCCGCGCTGATGAAGGTCGGCACGATCTTCGTCTATACCCATGACTCCATCGGCCTGGGTGAGGATGGCCCGACGCATCAGCCGGTCGAGCAGATCGCGACACTGCGCATGATTCCGCGCATGAACACCTGGCGGCCGTGCGACGCGGTCGAGGCGGCCGTGGCCTGGAAGGTCGCGATGAAGCGGCGCAACCTGCCGACCTGTCTCGTGTTCACGCGTCAGGGCCTGCCCTGCAACGAGTACACCGACGAGCAGGTGGCCAACATCGAGCGCGGCGGCTACATCCTCAGCGACTGCAAGGGCAAGCCGGACGTGATCATCATCGCCACCGGTTCCGAGGTGCAGCTGGCGCTGGCCGCACAGAAGGAGCTGGAAGGCCAGAAGAAGGTGCGCGTCGTCTCGATGCCCTGCACCGAGGCCTTCGATGCCCAGGATGAGGCCTATCGCGAGAGCGTGCTGCCGTCCTCGTGCACGGCGCGCGTCGCCGTCGAGGCTGGCGTCACCGGCTTCTGGGCCAAGTACGTCGGTCTGAACGGCAAGGTGATCGGCATCGACCGCTTCGGCGAATCGGCTCCGGCTGCCGAACTGTTCAAGGAATTCGGCATCACGACCGAAGCAGTCGTCAAGGCCGTGAACGAAGTAGCTTAATCCAGCACAAGGAGAGGAGAGAAAAATGACCATTAAAGTAGGTATCAACGGATTCGGACGCATCGGCCGCATGGCCCTGCGTGCGATCGAGAAGGAATTCAACGACATGCAGGTGGTCGCGATCAACGACCTGCTCGACCCCGAATATCAGGCTTACATGCTGAAGTATGATTCGGTGCATGGCCGCTTCGACGGCGATGTGGCGGTCGAGGGCGGCAACCTGGTTGTCAACGGCAAGACCATCCGTGTCACCGCCGAACGCGACCCGGCCAACCTGAAGTGGGACGAGGTCGGCGTGGACATCGTGCTCGAATGCACCGGCTTCTTCCTGACCGAGGAAACCTGCCAGAAGCACATCGATGCCGGCGCCCGCAAGGTCGTGCAGTCGGCTCCGTCCAAGGATCACACGCCGATGTTCGTCTATGGCGTGAACCATGACGATTATGCCGGCCAGACCATCGTCTCGGCCGCATCCTGCACGACGAACTGCCTGGCGCCGCTGGCCAAGGCCGTGCATGACGCGTTCGGCATCAAGCGCGGTCTGATGACGACCGTGCATGCGGCCACGGCCACGCAGAAGACCGTGGACGGCCCGTCCATGAAGGACTGGCGCGGCGGCCGCGGCATCCTGGAGAACATCATCCCGTCCTCCACCGGTGCGGCCAAGGCCGTGGGCAAGGTCATCCCGTCGCTGAACGGCAAGCTGACCGGCATGGCATTCCGTGTGCCCTCCTCCGACGTCTCCGTCGTGGATCTGACCGTGGAGCTTGAGAAGGCCGCCAGCTACGACGACATCGTCGCTGCCGTGAAGAAGGCGTCTGAGCAGAAGCCGGGCATTGGCGAAACGCTGACCTGGACCGACGAGAAGGTGGTCTCCACCGACTTCCGCGGCATTGGCTATTCGTCCATCTTCGATGTCGGAGCCGGCATCGCGATCGACGAGACCTTCGTCAAGCTCGTGGCCTGGTACGACAACGAGTACGGCTACACGGCCAACATGATGCGCTTCGTGCGTCACGTGGCCAACAACTGAGACTGCGGCGTGGGAGCATCCTCGGGTGCTCCCACGTTTGTCATTGCCCGTTCGGCCTCGTGCCGAGCCGGCAGCGACAAACGTGCAAGCGTTGTTGATCAATCCGTGTCACATGCCTGCCATTCCGGGCAGACATGCGCCCAAACGAAAGCAAAGGAGTGAACCATGTCCGTAATCAAGATGACCGACCTTGACCTGAAGGGTAAACGCGTCCTGATCCGCGAGGATCTGAATGTTCCGATCGTCGATGGCGAGGTGGGCGATGATACCCGTATCCGCGCCAGCCTGCCGACGATGAAGCATGCGATGGAGGCCGGCGCCAAGGTCATGGTTTGCTGCCACCTTGGGCGTCCGACCGAGGGCCAGTATGAGGAGAAGTTCTCGCTGGCGCCGGTGGCGCGTCACCTCTCGAAGGTGCTCGGCAAGGAGGTTCGCCTGATCAAGGACTACCTCGAGAAGGCGCCGGAGATCGAGGAAGGCGAGCTCGTGCTGCTGGAGAACATCCGCTTCAACGTCGGCGAGAAGAAGAACGATGAGGAACTGGCGAAGAAGTATGCGTCGCTCTGCGATGTCTATGTCATGGATGCATTCGGCACCGCCCACCGCGCCCAGGCCTCAACCCATGGCGTGGGCATGTATGCGCCCGTGGCCTGCGCGGGTCCGCTGCTGGCCGCAGAGCTCGAGGCGCTGGGCAAGGCGCTGGACAACCCGGCCCGCCCGATGGTCGCCATCGTCGGTGGCTCCAAGGTCTCCACGAAGCTGACCGTGCTGGAATCGCTGTCCAAGGTCGTGGATCAGCTGGTGGTCGGTGGCGGCATCGCCAACACCTTCATCGCCGCGGCCGGCTACAACGTCGGCAAGTCCCTCTACGAGGAGGACCTGATCGACACCTGCAAGAAGCTGACCGCCGATGCGAAGGCGCGCGGCGCGGACATCCCGGTGCCGACCGATGTCGTCTGCGGCAAGGAATTCTCGCCGGATGCCGAGGCCACGCTGAAGAAGGTCGAGGATGTCGCCGATGACGACATGATCTTCGATATCGGTCCGGATTCGGCCAAGGCCCTGGCCGATATCCTGAAGAATGCCGGCACGATCGTCTGGAACGGCCCGGTCGGCGTCTTCGAGTTCGACCAGTTCGGCGAAGGCACGAAGGCCATCTCAATGGCCATTGCCGAGTCCCCCGCATTCTCGATCGCCGGTGGCGGCGACACGCTGGCGGCCGTGGCCAAGTACGACATCGCCGACAAGGTTTCCTACATCTCCACCGGCGGCGGCGCCTTCCTCGAGTTCCTCGAGGGCAAGAAGCTGCCTGCGGTCGCGATGCTTGAGGAGCGCGCAGCCAAGTGACCGAATTCCGTCGAACGAAAATCGTTGCAACCATCGGTCCGGCCTCGGAATCCCCCGAGGTTCTGGACCGGCTGATTGCGGCCGGCGTCAATGTCGTGCGCCTGAACTTTTCCCACGGCACGCCCGAGGAACACCGCCAGCGCGCCGAGAATGTGCGCGCTGCGGCCCGCAACAACGGCGTCTGCGTCGGCATTCTCGCCGACATGCAGGGACCGAAGATCCGCTGTGGCAAGTTCATCCACGGCAAGACCATGCTTGAGCCCGGCCAGCATTTCATCCTCGATGCCGCGCTCGATCTGGATGCCGGTACCGATGAGCGCGTCGGCCTGACTTACAAGGAACTGGTCAGCGACGTCGAGCCGGGATCGCGCCTGCTGCTCAACGATGGGCTCATCGTCATGGATGTCGAGGAGGTCCGCGGCCAGGAAATCCACTGCAAGGTCGTCGTTGGCGGCGAGCTGTCCAACAACAAGGGCATCAACCGCGCCGGAGGCGGTCTGTCGGCCTCGGCCCTGACCGAGAAGGACAAGCAGGACATCAAGACCGCCTGTGCGATCGGCGTGGACTATATCGCGATCTCCTTCCCGCGCGACGGCAAGGACATGGAATATGCCCGCAGCCTCGTCGAGGCCGAGGGCTCGCAGGCCGGACTCGTGGCCAAGGTCGAACGCGCCGAGGCCGTCCAGGACGAGAACCTCAGGGCCATCATGGAGGCCTCCGACGCCATCATGGTCGCGCGTGGCGATCTCGGCGTCGAGATCGGCGATGCGGCCGTGCCGCCGGTGCAGAAGAAGATGCTGCGGCTGGCGCCGAAGTACAACTGTCCGGTCATCGTGGCCACGCAGATGATGGAATCGATGTGCGAGAATCCGATTCCGACGCGTGCCGAGGTCAACGATGTGGCCAATGCCGTGCTCGACGGCGCCGATGCGGTCATGCTTTCGGGCGAGACGGCGGCCGGCAAGTATCCGGTCGAGGCCGTTGAGGCCATGCATCGCACCTGCATCGAGACCGAGAAGCAGCGCGTGTTTCCATCCCCGGCCACGCGCGATCCGCGCTTCCCGCCCCTTTCGGTGGATGAATGCATCGCGCGCCAGGCCATGGAGATCACGCATTCGATGGATATCCGCGCCATTGCCGCGTTCACCGAAAGCGGCAATACCGTGCTGTACATGTCGCGCCACCTCTCCAGGGTGCCGATCTATGCGCTGACCGCAAGCGCCCGGACGGCAGGACGCGTGACGCTGTTCCGCAACGTGATCCCCAAGCCGATCGAGGCGGGTTACCGGGAAACGGACGCGCCGCAGGCGACGCGGGATGCGCTGTCGATTCTTCTCTATGACAATCTTGTCGCGCATGAGGATCTGGTCGTGATGACGCTGGGCACGCCGATGGGCGTGGCCGGCGGCACGAACACGCTGAAGATCGTCAACGTCGGCAAGACGGTCACGCAGGGCGACTGAACGGCGCGAATTGATTTTTTGACCCTTCGGGGTCACCATCGGGCTTGTACCGATTATTCTATCAGGAGGAAACAATGGCTCTTATTTCGATGAGACAACTGCTGGACCATGCTGCCGAAAACGATTACGGCATGCCGGCATTCAATGTAAACAACATGGAACAGGTGCATGCCATCATGGAGGCCGCCGCCGAGGTGAACTCCCCGGTCATCATGCAGGGTTCCGCAGGCGCACGCGCCTATGCGGGCGAGCCCTTCCTGCGTCACCTGATTTCCGCGGCCATCGAGCAGTATCCGGACATCCCGGTCGTCATGCACCAGGACCACGGCTCCTCGCCGGCCGTCTGCCTGCGCTCGATCCAGTCCGGCTTCAGCTCGGTGATGATGGACGGCTCGCTGATGGAGGACGCAAAGACCCCGTCCACCTATGAGTACAATGTCGAGGTCACCCGCAAGGTCTGCGAGATGGCCCATGCCGGTGGCGTGTCCGTCGAGGGCGAGCTGGGCTGCCTGGGTTCGCTTGAAACCGGTCAGGCCGGTGAGGAAGACGGCGTCGGCGCCGAAGGCACGCTGAGCCACGATCAGATGCTGACCGATCCGGACGAGGCCAAGGATTTCGTCGAGGCCACCGGCGTGGACGCGCTGGCCATCGCCATCGGCACCAGCCACGGCGCCTACAAGTTCACGCGTCCGCCGACGGGCGACATCCTGGCCATCGACCGCATCAAGGAGATCCACGCCAAGATCCCGAACACGCATCTGGTGATGCATGGCTCCTCCTCCGTACCGCAGGAATGGCTGAAGATCATCAACGAGTACGGCGGCGAGATGGGCGAGACCTACGGCGTGCCGGTCGAGGAGATCGTCGAGGGCATCAAGCATGGCGTGCGCAAGGTCAACATCGACACCGACCTGCGCATGGCTTCCACCGGTGCCATCCGCCGTCATCTGGCCGAGAACCCGTCCAACTTCGATCCGCGCAAGTACTACAAGGCGGCCAAGGACGCGATGAAGGAGATCTGCAAGGCCCGCTTCGAGGCCTTCGGCTCCGCCGGTCAGGCATCCAAGATCAAGCCGAAGCGTCTGGAGGAGATGATCAGCTTCTACAGCTGATGTCAGCTCCTGCGATGATGAAGGAACGGGCTCCCATCGGGAGCCCGTTTTTCTTTCACTGACCCTGCGTTTCCTCCCCCACTGCTCCGGCCAGCATGTATTCCTTCACAGGCCTGCCGCCGATCAGATGCTCCTGGATGATGCGCTCGATCACCTCCGGTATGCAGGAGTGGTACCAGACACCATCCGGATAGACGACCGCGATCGGACCGCCGCGGCAGATACGCAGGCAATGCGTCTTGCTGCGAAAGATCCCCTGGCTTTCCAGCCCCAGCTCCTCGATCCGGGATCTCAGGTAATTCCAGGATTTCAGCCCGTCCTCGCGACTGCAGCATTTCGGCTCGGACTGATCGCAGCAGAGAAAGATATGCCTCCGAATGGATTCAATCCCCAGCTGTTTCACCTTGCGTTGCATCATCGCGTCCATGTTTTCCTCCTGTTCAGGTTTCCTGTTGTGGCGCAGCGGCGATGGCCGCGCCCGCATACGACTCGGCGCTCAAGGGAGGCATCGGCGCATCCAGAGCATCGGCGATCGCGCGCACCAGCTCGAGCTCCTCGATCGCCAGTCTGCCATCGGCCAGCACGCAGTACACCGCTGCCTTCAGCAGCCTTCTGCGGATATCCTCGCTTGCCTGCTCCAGTTTCCTCAGCGCCGCATCCAGCCGCCCAAGCCGGCATTCAAAGCTCGCAGGCACGTCAGCTTCCAGCTCCAGCATAGCGCAGGCCCGCTCAAAGACCCTGGCAGGCTCGCGATGGGCACCATAGGCCAGCAGACAGCACAGTACCGTTTCGCACTCCTGCTTCAGCGCCGGCAGCGAACGATAACGAATCGTGGGGGAAGACGGCTTCGCAAAGGCCGGCTTCAGATGGCGCAGGAGCATGCGATGCAGCATGTATTCGAATACGCTGACGCGGCCATCGGCACGGATCACCGCGTTCACGGCCCGGCGAAAGCGGACATACTGCGGTTTCGACAGCGATTTCAGGGCCGGAAGAAGCAGCTCCAGCAGCGGCAGCCTGAGTTCGGCATCCAGCGCCCTGATCTCGCCCTGAAGATGCAGCATCTCGGCCAGAACGTTGGCCTCGGCGACCTTCTCCAGCGCCTGCATCTGCGCGGAGCGAATCGCTGCCTCCCGGTGCAGCAGCATCGCATAGACCATAGCCCGCGCCGCATACGGATCATGCGCCAGGGCCTTCAGCGAATCGGGAATGCGTCTGAGAAGACGGCGGGCCTGATGCAGGTGCTCCGGCCCGGGCTGGCCGATGTCCTGCATCAGTCGTTCCAGCGAGACCTGTGGCCGGCTGGTGGCATGCTCCGCCGGTATGGCCTGAGCGGCTGCCATCGCCGAAGCTGCTTCCGCGTAGTTCTGCGCGCTTCTCGCCGCCGGGGAGATGGATGGCATCGAACCGCGGAACGACGGATCAAGCCTGCGGATGCGCTCCTCAAGCGGCGGATGCGTGGCCCACCAGTCGATCCTTCGCCAGGATTTCAATGCATTGCCGAAGAAGAAATGGCTGGCCTGATCGGCCGCGGCATGCCGGATGCGCGAACCCTCCCGGTAGCCGCCGATGACCTTCAGCGCATTGGCGATGCCGGACGGATTGCGGGTGAACTGCACCGCCGCCGCATCAGCCAGGAATTCCCGCTGGCGGGACACGGCGCGCTTGATCAGATCGGCGAACACCGCGCCAAGGGTGCCGACGAGAAAAACCAGAAACCCGAGCACGAGCAGCGCCGGATGCACGCCGCGCTCGCGCCCCGATGACGCGTAGGCGGTGGATCTGCGGCTGGTCATCATCAGGATGCCGGCATCGGAGATCAGCGTAATCCCGAAAAGCAGGCCCATCAGCCGCATCTTCAGGCGCGTGTCGCCATTGAGGATATGGCTGAACTCATGCGCGATGACGCCCTGCAGCTCATCGCGGTTGAGAAGCTCCACGGCCCCGCGGGTCACCGCTATCACCGCGTCCCGGGGTGAAAAGCCCGCGGCAAACGCATTGATGCCGCTCTGCTGCAGCAGATAGACCGGTGGGGCCGGCAGCCCGGAGGCGATGGCCATCTCCTCGCTGACATTGAGCAGGCGCCGCAACAGCGGATCATCCGTATTCGGTGGAACGCGTTCGCCGCCCAGCATTTCGGCGACGGCCGCCCCGCCGCCCTGCCTGAGCTGCCAGCTGCGGTACAGACTTCCGCCCGCGATAATCAGGGCCGTCAGGCCCGTCGTCCATGCAAACAGATCCGGATCCCACAGCGAATGCAGCGTGAACAGGGGAGAGCGCCCCTGAAAGAACTGTCCCAGATACAGACCGATGGCCACGGCGCCATAGACGGCCAGCACGATGACGACCACGGCTGCGGAAAACAGCAGCACGAGCATGGCGGTGCGTCGCCGCGCCTGTTCCTGCTGCCCGAAGAAGTCCATCGGCCCGTCTGCTCAGGAATCGGAAGGAAGCGAGCCTAGAAGCTGACCTTGACCCCTTCCCTGGCGCGGGCATCGTCAAGCTGCCACATCGCCGCCGGCGCAAAACCGAAGATGCCGGCAAACAGCACGTCGGGAAAGCTTTCCCGCTGCGTATTGTAGTCCATGACCTCGTCGTTGTAGGCCTGCCGAGCAAAGGCGACGCGATTCTCCGTGCTGCTGATCTCCTCGGAGAGCTGGGCGATGGTCTGATCCGCCTTCAGATCCGGATAGTTCTCCATCACCGCATTCAGATTCAGCAGCGCGCCGCCCAGCGCCGTTTCCGCCCCCATCAGCGCCTTCATCGCCGAGGCATCGCCCGGCTTGCGGCTGGCGCCCTTCATCGCGGCCAGCGCCTGATTCCTGGCCTCGATGACCTCCTGCAGCGTCTGATGCTCGTGCTTCAGATAGGCCTTGGCCGCCTCGACCAGGTTCGGAATCAGATCGTATCGCCGCCGCAGCTGCACGTCGATCTGCGCAAACGCATTCCTGAAGCGGTTCCTCAGCTTCACGAGCCGGTTATAGATGAGGATGATGTACAGCAGGATCGCCGCCATCACGCCCAGGAAAATCATCAGTACCGTTGTCATCGCTCACCTCCGATGCATACACAGATTAGGTCAGTCGCCCGTCCGATGCAAACCGGCCCGGCATGTCAGTCCACCCGCACCCGGTAAAGCAGCAGTGCGCCGGCCGCGAACAGCACCACAATGGCCAGAATCGAGACCCGGGCGCTGCCCGAGGCGACGCTGGCCAGGCCCATCAATGCCGGCCCCATGACCGCGGCAAACTTGCCCAGCATGTTGAAGAAGCCGAAATACTCGGCCGACTGCTCCTTCGGGATCATGCGTGCGTACATCGAGCGCGACAGCGCCTGGATGCCGCCCATGACCAGACCGATGGCCGCAGCCAGCACATAGAAGTCCCCGGCATGCCGCATCGTCGAGCTCCAGATGCAGACCCCGGCATAGACGGCGATGCACAGCAGGATCACGCCCTTCGTATGCCAGTGCTCGCCCAGCCAGCCCATCAGCAGCGCGGATGGAAATGCGACGAACTGCGTCATCAGAAGCGCTGTCATCAGCACCGAGGAATCAAAGCCGAGCGACAGGCCGTAATCCACGGCCATGCGCGCGACGGTATTGACGCCGTCGATGTAGAGAAAATAGGCCAGCAGAAACAACCAGACCTGGCGCAGCGATCGCACATGCCGGAAGGTGTCGGCCAGCTGCGCAAAGCCCTCGCGCGCGGCATCCAGCCAATGCGGCGTTTCCGCCGCGCGTCTTTCATGCACGAACAGCGCCAGCGGCACCGTGAACAGTGCCCACCAGACGGCAACGCTGAGAAACGACCAGCGCACGGCTGCCGCCCGATCGGCCAGCCCGAACACATCCGGATGCAGCGTCATCAGCACATTGAGCGCAAACAGCAGACCGCCGCCGATGTAGCCCAATGCATAGCCCAGCGAAGAAACGCGGTCGTAGGCAGAAGGCTCGGCCACATCCACGATCAGGGAATCGTAGAAGACATTGGCGCCGGAAAAGGCGATCGCACCCAGGGTATAGACGAGGATGGCGACGACCCACTCGCCCTGACTGACCAGAAACAGGGCCGCGGTCATGACCACGGCCAAGGCCGTGAAACTGAGCATCATGCGCTTCTTCAGTCCGCCGCGGTCCGCCATCGCGCCCAGCACCGGCGCCAGCAGCGCGATGACCAGGCCCGATCCGGCGTTGGCGAGGCCGAGCCAGAAGGTGCTTTCGTTGACCGACAGGCCTGTGGCCCAGAACTGCTTGAAGAAGACCGGGAAGAAGCCGGCCATGACCGTCGTCGTATAGGCCGAGTTGGCCCAGTCGTACAGGGCCCAGGACCAGATGCCCCGGCGATCCGGGGCGACCGTGGAGGATGGCGTCATGAGCGGAAAATAAACCAGTCGGCGCGTCTTGGCGAGGCCGGAGCGCGTCCTAGGCTGCGGAAATCACCACTCGATCGTCAGCCCCTCACGTGCCAGCTCGATCGCATCGACCTCATAGGATCGCAGGCCCATCGCCTCTCGGAAAACGGCCTCGAGCTCGTCATCGCTGCGCGTCGGCTCATGATGCGTCAGAAAGAGCTGGCCCGCTCCCGCAGCCTCCGCCATCTGCATGCAGGAATCGAAGGTGCCGTGTCCCCATCCCTTCTTCGCCGGGTATTCCCGGGCGGTATAGGAGGCATCGGCAATCAGCACATCCACGCCGCGAATCTGTTTCAGGATGTCGTCGTTCTTCTGCTGCACGAGCGAGGCGAACATCTCGTATTCCTCGTCGCCGGGGTCATAGATGTTGTAGCTTGGTTCATGATCGCCGGTAAAGAACAGCGATTTGCCAGCGCATTCGATACGATAGCCGAAGTTGACGACCGGGTGATTCATCATCACCGCCTGGATGCTCACATCGCCGATTTCGACGCGCGCGCCGTCGCGCAGCGATACATAATCGATGCTGGCGTTGAGCTCGCATTCGCGGATCGGAAAGAAGCGATACTGAAGCTGCACCGACAGAATCTCGTCGATCGAGTTCTGCGTCACCGGATCAAAGGCCCCGTAGATGGTCACCTCGTTGCCCGGCACGAACAGCGGAATGAAGAACGGCAGGCCCTGGATATGATCCCAGTGCGAATGCGTGTTGAAGATATGCGCCCGGACCGGCATCTCGGCCAGCAGCGTCTGCGACAGCGGAAAGATGCCGGTGCCGGCATCGAGAATGATCAGCTCACCGTCATCGCTGCGGATCTCAAGACAGGTTGTATTGCCGCCGTAGCGCACCGTTTCCGGACCCGGCGACGGAATCGAGCCGCGAACCCCCCAGAATCTCAGCTTCATCTCACCCCCTCACCATGGCCTGCATGGCCTCGACCTCGTCGGCAAGTCCGTCCATCTCCCGCGCCACTTCCTGCACCGTGCAGCCAAGACGTTGCCGCATGAAATCCGGAAACTCACCGCCTACAGGGTTGCCGCTTCGGCCGATCTGCATGGCCTTGGCGACATGATTGGCCGCCGCGACACTCAGCGTCATCTCCGGGGAATCGGGCGAACAGTTCACCTGCTCGCGAATGCAGACGACGAGTGAGGCGGGAAGCTGCCAGGATTCGGCCAGCATGCCGCCGACCTCGGCATGGCTGATGCCGATGCGCTCCTGCTCGACCTCGTGCAGCGGCGCCCCGCGCCGCTCCGCCTCGCGCAGGACACCGGCATAGATGCGCGGCTCATACTGGATCAGCACCGCCTTGCCGAAATCGTGCAGCAGTCCGGCGACGAAGTGATCCGATGCATCGCGAAGCTTCAGCTTTTCCCTGGCCAGAAACTGGGCCGCCAGCGCCGTGGCCAGCGAATGCCTGAGAAAATCGCTCATCGGCAGCTCCGGAATGCTGGAGCGCGGCAACGCGTCAACCGTGGCGATGCTGATGGCCAGATTCTTGACGGTGTTCAGGCCGAGATAGACCAGCGCGTGATGGATCGTCGCAATTGTGCGTGAAAGCGCGAAATAGGCCGAATTGACGAGCTTCAGGATCTTCATCGTCATCACCGGATCGCTTTCGATGACCCGCACCAGATCCTTCGGCGAACAGTTGATATCCGAGGTCAACGCCATGACCCGATGCACGCTTTCCGGGAAGGCCGGCATGGCCTCGACCATGGCCGCCAGCCGCTGATGAAAATCGTCCTGAACCTGCATGCCCAGGCGCCAGCAAGAAGCTTGCCGTCGCATCTTGCAGCGTCCCGGCCGCATGGCAGACTGTCCTTCATGGCCGAGAAGATGGACCCCCGCCTGTGGCTGGACGAGCATGGCGATTATCTGTACCGCTATGCGATGAGCAGGCTGCAGGAGACCGAGCTGGCCCAGGACATGGTGCAGGAGGCACTGCTGGCCGCCTGGAAGGGCCGGGACGGCTTCAAGGGCGATTCATCCGTGCGCACCTGGCTGACCGGCATCCTGAAACACAAGATCATCGACCATATCCGGTGCGAGATTCGCGGTCGCAGACTCCATGACGCCATCGAGAACGACCCGACCTCGGCGTTCTTCGATGCCGACGGCTCCTGGCACGAAGCCCCGCGCGCCTGGAAGGAAAACCCCGAGGATCTGTGCCGCAGCGAGCAGTTCCATGTCGTCCTCGATGACTGCATCGGCAAGCTGCCCGAGAAGCAGAGGGTGGTCTTTCGCCTGCGCGAGCTGGCCGGCGAGGACAGCGAAAGCATCTGTAAGGCCTGCGACATCACCTCGACCAACCTGCATGTGCTGCTGCACCGCGCGCGACTGGCGCTGAGGAAATGCCTGGAGATGAACTGGTTCGGAAAGGAGGCAAGGCGATGAAGCATGCCTGCCGCAAGGCAAGCCGGCTGGCATCGGATGCGCTCGAGCGCGAGCTCTCGGGCTGGGAGGCTTTCCGCCTGCGTTTTCACCTGCTGATCTGCGCCCACTGCCGCAATTTCAGGAAAAGCCTCAGGCTCATGCATGAAACGATGGCACGCATCCGCGCAAGCGAACACGACGGTGTGAAACTGTCGCCGCAACAGCGCCGGGAGCTGCTGCGGGTCATCGAAAGCGAGATCGGCAGCAGCTAGGGCCTTTTCCCGCTACTTGCGATGGCCATGGCTGACATGCAAATGCTTCGGCCTTTTCGCCGCCACCGGGGACTATAATCGTGATATGCATCTGCACATCGGCTGCTCCGGCTATCATTACCGCCACTGGAAGGG
>CAZDLB010000040.1:0-15435 GCA_964505995.1 uncultured Zetaproteobacteria bacterium | reverse complement strand
CCATCTGTGACACGCATTCAGCCTGCGGCGAATGCCATCCCTGCCGCCTGTTTCTAGCCGGCTCGCATCCGGATGTGTTCCACGCCGAACGCATCGAGGGCAAGCGCGACATCAGCGTCGAGCAGGTGCGTGATGTTCTGGAGTTTCTGGCGCTCAGCGGCGCCAAGGGCCAGCGGCGCATCGTCGTCCTCGATGATGCGGAGCGCATGAACCATCAGGCCGCGAACGCGCTGCTCAAGGGGCTGGAGGAGCCTTCGCCGGGCAGTCTGCTTCTGATCGTCTGTGCCGAGCTTGAGCGACTGCCGGCCACGATCCGCTCCCGCTGCCTGCTGCAGCCCTGCGCTCCGCTGGACGAGGATGCGGTTAGCCGGGTTCTGGATGCGATGGGCATGGCCAAGGCGCACAAGGCACTGGCCATGAGTCTGGCCGACGGTGCGCCGGGGCGTGTCGCCTGCCTTTGCGATGCCGAAATCGCCAGGGCGCTGGCAGACTGGATGGAACTGACCCGGGAGATAGCGCAGGCCGATATCGGCAGGCTTGAAGCCTGGATACGCCAGCATGTGACGCGGGTTCCGCATGAGCTGATTGCCCGCGTGCTCTGGCAGACGCAGTTTGATGTGCTCGCGGATCTGCAGCATCGGGATGTTGCTGCTGCACGGGAGGCGGAGCGCGCCATGCTGGCCTGTCTGGCCTGGCCGCAGGATGTGATTCGCCACGGCCTGAGGCCTGCGATGTCGCTGCTGGCCCGCACCCTGACCCTGCGAGCGGCGCTGCGGGCTGGCCGCACCTGATTTCGCGGCTAGAGTACAGGGCCCCGCCGGGAGCCGGGCGGGAAAATGATCGGGAGCTGATACGAATCCATGCCTGAGAACGCACCTTCGACCTTTTATGTCACGACCCCCATCTATTATGTGAATGACGAGCCGCATCTGGGGCATATCTACACCACGGTGGCCGCCGATGTGCTGGCGCGCTTTCAGCGGCTGAACGGACGCGATGTGTTCTTCCTGACCGGCACCGACGAGCATGGCCAGAAGGTGCAGCAGGCCGCCGAGGCCCGTGGCATGCAGCCGATCGAGCTGGCCGATCAGGTCGTCGAACGCTATCGCCAGCTGTGGCCGGACCTGGAAATCAGCAACGACGATTTCATTCGCACCAGTTCCGAGCGGCACAAGAAGGCCGTGCAGGCGATGTGGCGGCGGCTGGAGAATGCCGGCGCCATCTACAAGGACTTCTACGAGGACTGGTATTGCGTTCCCTGCGAGACCTACTGGACCGAGACCCAGCTGAAGGATGCCGATTGCTGGGCCTCGCGTGCCTGTCCGGACTGCGGCCGGCCCGTCGAAAAGGTTCAGGAGGAATCCTATTTCTTCCGGCTGAGCGCCTATCAGGATCGGCTGCTGGAGCATATCCGGCAGAACCCCGATTTCATCGCGCCGGCCTCCCGGCGCAACGAGGTGCTGAGCTTCGTCGAGGGAGGCCTGAACGATCTGTCGGTGTCGCGCACGACGTTTTCCTGGGGCGTGCCGGTTCCCGGGGATGAGAAGCATGTCGTCTATGTCTGGATTGACGCGCTGACCAACTACATCTCCGCGCTCGGCTTTCCCGACCCCGAGGTGCCGAAGTACTGGCCGGCGGATGTTCACCTGATCGGCAAGGACATCCTGCGCTTCCATGCCGTGTACTGGCCCTGCATGCTGATGGCGGCCGATCTGCCGCTGCCAAGGCGCGTGTTTGCGCACGGCTGGTGGACGGTCGAGGGGGAGAAGATGTCCAAGTCCAAAGGCAATGCGCTCCGCCCCGCCGAACTCCTGCAACAGTACGATGCCGATGTGATTCGCTATTTCCTGCTGCGCGAGGTTCCGTTCGGTCAGGACGGGGATTTTTCGCATGATGCGCTGAAGCAGCGCTACAACACCGAGCTTGCCAACGATGTCGGCAACCTGCTGAATCGCTCGCTGGCGATGCTGAACAAGTATCGCGATGGCGTGCTGGGCGAGGTGGCCGAGGAGGACGCCCGCGACCGGGCGCTGATTGCCGATATCGAGGCGATGCAGCGCGAGGTGGCCGGGGCGATGGAAAGGCAGGCCTTTCACCAGGCGCTGGAGCGCATCAATGAGGTCGTGCGTCACGGCAACCGCTATGTCGAGGAGAACGCGCCATGGACGCTGGCCAGGGAAGGGCAGGATGCACGGCTGGATACGGTGCTCTATCACCTGATCGAAACGCTCAGGCTTGTGGCCATCGCGCTGGCGCCGTTCATGCCTTCGAGGATGCAGGCGATGCTGGAGCAGATTCATGGCCAGCCCGTGGATCTGGACGGCTTGCGCATGGCCGAGGTCGGCGGCTGGGGCGTTCTGAAACCCGGCCATGCCTGCTCACGGCCATCGCCGGTCTTTCCGCGCATGGAATAGGTTTCTGCCGGGGCTGTGATGCAGCTCACAATGGGGATTGATGAAAAGGCCCGGATGTAGCACAATCCCGCCATGCCTCGCCGAACGATTCAGCGATATCTGCCGGACCACGAACGGATTCGTAACCACAAGAGCCTGGGTTGCTTCGGCAAGCTGCTGCACAAGCGATCGCTCTGGCATCTGAATCGGCATTCGGTGGCCACGGCCTTCGCCATCGGCCTGTTCTTCGCCTTCATTCCGGTGCCCTTCCAGATGGTGCTGGCCGCCGGCGGCGCCATCTGCTTCAACGGCAATCTGCCGATCTCGGTGGCCACGGTCTGGCTGACGAATCCGCTGACGATGCCGCCGATCTTCTATGTGGCCTATCTGGTCGGCGCCGCGATCCTCGATCACAGTCCGGCCGAGTTCAGCTTCGATGGCCTTTCCTGGGAATGGATTCACAACGGCCTGGTGCATATCTGGCAGCCCTTTCTGCTCGGCTGCCTCGTTCTCGGCGTGATCAGCGCCGTGCTGGGCTATACGACGTCCCATATCCTCTGGCGCATCATGGTGCTGCGCCGCTGGCGCCGGCGGCACCGGCTCAATCTCGGCTGATTTCCCGCTTCTGCATCCGTCCGAACCGTTGGCCGTGTCTTTCTCGAGGCTGAGATGACGGCTCCGCTTGCCAAGGATCTGAGGCAGTGGAGCCAGGTCATCGAAGCCCTTCGCGAGGCCATCGGTTCAGGATTCTCTCCCGAAAGCATCCGTCCGGTTTCCGGTGGCAGCATCAATGCCGCCTATCTTCTCTCGGACGGACGCGAGCGCTTCTTCGTTAAGACCAACGCGCCGGATCGGGAAGCGATGTTCGCGGCCGAGGCCGAGGGTCTGCGCGCGATGCGGCAGACCGGCGCCATTCGCGTGCCTGAGCCGATCTGCTTCGGTGCCGATGAGCGTTTCAGCTGGCTGGTGTGCGAATACATCGAGTTTGGCCGCCCCAGGCAGGATTCCGAGGCCGCCCTGGGCCGGCAGCTTGCGGCCATGCATCGGCATACGGCGGATCGCTTCGGCTGGCATCGCGACAACACCATCGGTTCTACGCCGCAGATCAATGACTGGTGCGATGACTGGCTCGAGTTCTGGGGCGAGCGCCGTCTGCGTTATCAGGCGGATCTGCTGGCTGCGCGCGGCATGGAGATGCGGCAGATGATTGACGAGCTGTGCGAGGGTCTTGCCGGACTGTTTAGAGGTCATGCGCCCGAAGCCTCGCTGCTGCATGGCGATCTTTGGGGCGGCAATCGCGCCTTTGATGCGCAGGGGAATCCCGTCATCTTCGATCCAGCCGTGTACTACGGCGATCGCGAGGCCGATGTCGCGATGACGGAACTGTTCGGCGGCTTCGGACCGGATTTCTATGCCGGCTACGGGGAGGCATGGGCGCTGGATGAGGGCTACCAGCGGCGCAGGCAGCTGTACAACCTGTATCACATCATGAATCACGCCAATCTGTTCGGCGGCGGCTATTTCCGGCAGGCAAGAGCGATGGCCGCTTCGCTGCTTGGTGAGCTCTGATTATGTCATGGCCGTTTCGACGAGGCTTCCGGCGTTCTCCAGCACATAATCGTGAAAGGCCTTGCTGACCGGCGAGAAATGCCGGTCCTTGCGATAGACGAGCCGCCAGTGGCGCATGATCGGGAAGTCCTCGACATCGAGCACCGTCAGCCGCTTCAGCGCCAGCTCCATCTCCAGCGTGTGCATCGAGACGACGCCCAGCCCGAGGCCGGCGCGCACGGCCTGCTTGATCGCCTCCGATGAGTTCATCTCCAGGCTCTGCGGGCGTTCGAGCCGGTGTGTGGCCAGGAATCGCTCGACGGCCGCGCGCGTGCCGGAGCCGATCTCGCGCACGATGAACGGCTCCTCGGCCAGCTCTGCCAGCGGTATCCTTCGCCTGCCGGCCAGCCGGTGATCCGGCGGCGCGATGACGACCAGCGGGTTTTCCATGAAGACCTCGGCGGCCAGCGGCATGGTTGACGGCGGCTTGCCCATGATGACCATATCCGCGGAGTTCTGCTCCAGCGCCTCGAGCAGCCCGGCGCGGTTGGCCACCTTCAGGCTGATGCGGATGTTCGGATACTGGCGGCAGAAGCCGGCGAGCAGCCTCGGTGTGAAATAGTTCGCCGTCGAGGCCATCGTCAGGTTCAGCCGGCCGCGCTTGATGCCGCGCAGCTCCTGCAGGCTCTGCTGCGCCTCCTCGATCTGCTGGTGGATGGCGCGGCTGTGCTGCAGCAGCTCGCGCCCCGCATCGGTCAGCTGGATGGACTTGCCGATGCGGTCGAAGACCGGCAGTCCGATCTCCTCCTCGAGCTGCTTGATCTGCATCGAAACCGCCGGCTGCGTCAGAAAGAGCTGCTTGGCGGCCAGCGTATAGCTCTGCAGCTCGGCGACGGTCTCGAAGATCTGCAGCTGTTTCAGTGTCAGGCGCATGATGGTCTCCATATAAGAAAATCTGATGGAGGAAATCATAACCTTTGATTTTACATGATGGAAGTGCCTCGCCAGACTTCCCATTGTCGCGGCAGGGGTCTAAGCTCCGTTGCGGCCGAGGGGAGCCCTGGCATGGGGTTGCCTGACCAAAACCAACTCTCCCAGGGAGGAAATAGAATCATGGCATTAGACCAATCCAATCGCTATTCCGATCTGAGCCTCAAAGAAGAGGATCTGATCGCGGGCGGCAAGCATATGCTTGTGGCCTATCGGCTGAAGCCGGCTTCCGGTTACGGCTTTCTCGAAACCGCAGCGCACGTTGCTGCCGAGTCGTCCACCGGCACGAACGTGGAGGTTTCGACGACCGACGACTTCACCCGCGGCGTGGACGCGCTCGTCTATGAGATCGACGAGAACGCCTTCGGCGAGGCCGGCGGCCTGATGAAGATCGCCTATCCGGTCGAGCTGTTCGACCACAACCTGATCGACGACAAGCACGGCGTAGCCCACATGTGGTCTCTGATTCTGGGCAACAACCAGGGCATGGGCGATCACGTCGGCCTGCGCATGCTCGACTTCTACGTGCCCGAGTGCATGATCAGGAAGTTCGACGGTCCGGCCACGAACATCACGCACATGTGGAAGGTGCTGGGGCGCCCGGAGAAGGACGGCGGCTACATCGCCGGCACGATCATCAAGCCGAAGCTGGGTCTGCGTCCGGAGCCGTTCGCGAAGGCCTGCTATGATTTCTGGCTGGGCGGCACCTTCATCAAGAACGATGAGCCGCAGGCGAACCAGACCTTCTGCCCGATGAAGGAAGTGATTCCGATGGTCGCCGAGTCCATGGATCGCGCGCAGCAGGAGACCGGCGAGGCCAAGCTGTTCTCGGCCAACATCACCGCGGACTTCTTCGGTGAAATGATCGCTCGCGGCGAGTACATCCTCAACGAGTTCGCGAAGTACGGCAATGAAGAGCATGTTGCGTTCCTGGTCGACGGCTTCGTGGCAGGTCCGCATGGCGTATCAACGGCGCGTCGCTACTTCCCGAGCACTTTCCTGCACTTCCACCGCGCAGGCCATGGCTCGCTGACGTCCTACAAGTCGCCGATGGGCATGGATCCGCTGTGCTACATGAAGCTGGCGCGCCTGCAGGGCGCTTCCGGCATCCATACCGGCACGATGGGCTACGGCAAGATGGAAGGCCATGCTGACGAGCGCGTGCTGGCCTACATGCTCGAGCGCGACGAGTGCCAGGGCCCGTACTTCCACCAGAAGTGGCATGGCATGAAGGCGACGACGCCGATCATCTCCGGCGGCATGAACGCGCTGCGCCTGGTCGGCTTCTTCGAGAACCTCGGCCACGCCAACGTCATCAACACCTGCGGTGGCGGCTCCTTTGGCCACATCGATTCGCCGGCTGCCGGCGGCAAGTCGCTGGATCAGGCCTATCAGTGCTGGAAGGAGGGCGCGGACCCGATCGAGTTCGCCAAGACGCACAAGGAGTTTGCGCGTGCGTTCGAGTCCTTCCCGCACGATGCCGACAAGCTCTTCCCGGGCTGGCGCGAGAAGCTGGGCGTGCACGCCTGATTCTCGAACACGGGAAAGCGCATCAAACGCCTCCGGCCCTGCCGGGGGCGTTTTGCATTTCAGGGGGGCGAGCATCGAAGGAGTTGAGTGAAGCGGCCATTGCGGGTAATCTGGAGGTGTGGACAAGGCGCATGGCCTGACGCTTGGGAGGGTATCGGCATGGATTCGATGAAGAGCCGCGACATGACCGCCAAGCTGGATCTGACCCAGCATGATACCGGCACCGGCGCGCACCGGCTCAGACGCCCGGTGTACATGGATTTCCTGCCGCCCTGCAACCATGCCTGCCCGGCCGGCGAGGACATCCAGGGCTGGCTTGCGCTGGCCCAGGCCGGCCACTACGAGGAGGCCTGGCAGAAGCTGATCGAGAACAATCCCTTTCCGGCCATCCACGGGCGGGTCTGCTATCACCCCTGCGAGGATGCCTGCAATCGCAACTACACCGATGAAACGGTCGGCATCCATGCCGTGGAGCGTTTCCTCGGGGATCTGGCGCTGGAAAAGGGCTGGAAGCCCGAATACCACGCTGAGCCCAGCGGCAAGCGCGTGCTGATTGTCGGCGCCGGTCCCAGCGGCCTGTCGGCGGCCTATCATCTGATCCGGATGGGGCACGAGGTCGAGATCCACGAGGCCGGTCCCGTGCCCGGCGGCATGATCCATTTCGGCATTCCGGCCTATCGCATGCCGCGCAAGGAACTGAACCAGGAAATCCAGCGCGTCGTGGACATGGGCGCGAAGATCATCTGCAATCATCGCGTCGAGGATGTGATGCGCGAGAAGGAGGAGGGGGGGTTCGACGCGGTGTTCATCGCCGTCGGCGCGCATCTGTCGAAGAAGATCGATATCCCCGGGCGCGATGCCAAGCGCATGCTCGATGCGGTGAGCTTCCTCAGGAGCGTGGAGAACGGCGAGAAGCTGCAGCTGGGGCGCCGGGTCGCCATCTACGGCGGTGGCAACACGGCCATGGATGCGGCGCGCACGGCCAAGCGGCTGGGCGCGGAGGAGGCCGTGATCATCTACCGGCGCGATCGCGCCAACATGCCGGCGCATGATTTCGAGGCCGATGAGGCCATCGAGGAGGGCGTGAAGATCAACTGGCTTCGGACGATCAAGGAGATTGATGACACGCGGATGACCGTCGAGGTCATGGAACTGGACGAGAACGGTCGGCCGGTGCCGACCGGCAGGACCGAGACGCTGGAGGCCGACGCGCTGATCCTGGCCGTCGGCCAGGACACCGATACCGGCTTTCTGCGCAAGGTCGAGGGCATCGAGTTCAACGAGGACGGCACGGTCATCGTCGGTCCGAACATGATGACGGGCGCGCCGGGCATCTTCGCCGGCGGCGACATGGTGCCCTCCGAGCGCTCGGTGACGATTGCGACCGGCCACGGCAAGAAGGCCGCGCGGCATATCGATGCGTGGCTCTCCGGCGGTGTCTATGTGCCGCCGCCGAAGCATCCGCTCGTGGAGCACGACAAGCTGAAGCTGTGGTATCGCACCGAGGCGCCGAGAAAGAAGCAGCCCGAGCTGCCTCCCGAGCAGCGGCTGGGCGGCTTCCAGGAGATCCTGCAGGGGTATACGGAAGAGGAGGCGCTGTTCGAGGCCCGGCGCTGCCTGTCCTGCGGCAACTGTTTCGAATGCGACGGCTGCTACGGTTCCTGCCCCGAAGGCGCGATCATCAAGCTCGGCAAGGGCAAGCGCTATCTCTACGACTACGACAAGTGCACCGGCTGCGCCGCCTGCTACGAGCAGTGCCCATGCCATGCCATCGAGATGGTCAGCGAGGCCGAAGCCGCCCGGGAGGCAAGCCATGAGTAAGCCGGTGAAGGTCACCTTCGACGGCGCCACGGGCGTGGCGCATGTCGCCTATCGCGTCAGCGAGCTATGCTCGATCTATCCGATCACTCCGTCCTCGACGATGGCCGAACTCTGCGATGAATGGTCGGCCAGCCATGTGCCGAACATCTGGGGACAGGTGCCCGATGTCATCGAGATGCAGTCCGAGGGCGGGGCGGCCGGCACCGCGCACGGGGCGTTGCAGGCCGGCGCTTTGACGACGACGTTCACGTCGTCGCAGGGCCTGCTCTTGATGATCCCGAACATGTACAAGATCGCCGGCGAGCTGACCTCGACGGTGTTCCATATCGCGGCGCGCTCGCTGGCCACGCAGGCGCTGTCCATCTTCGGCGACCATCAGGATGTGATGGCGGCGCGTTCGACCGGCTTTGCGATGCTGGCCTCCGATTCGGTGCAGCAGGCGCATGATTTCGCGCTGATCGCGCATGCGGCGACGCTGGAGGCGCGCGTGCCGTTCATGAATTTCTTCGACGGCTTCCGTACCTCGCATGAGATCAACAAGGTGGAGCTGGTCACCGATGATCAGATTCGTGCGATGATCGACGACGATCTGGTCTATGCGCATCGCGCCCGTGCGCTGAATCCCGATCATCCCTTCATCCGCGGCACGGCGATGAACCCGGACGTCTATTTCCAGGCGCGGGAATCGGCCAATCCGTTCTATGCTGCAGTGCCGGGCATCGTTGAGCGGACGATGGAGAAATTCGCGCAGCTGACCGGGCGGCAGCATCATCTGTTCGACTATTTCGGCGCCGAGGATGCCGAGCGTGTGATCATCCTGATGGGTTCGGGCGCGGAGACCGTGCGCGAGACCGCGCGCGTGCTCAACGCCGATGGCGCCAGGCTCGGCGTGATCAGCGTGCATCTGTACCGCCCGTTCTCGCGCGAACATCTGCTGGCGGCGCTGCCGAAGACGGTGAAGAAGATCGCCGTGCTCGATCGCACGAAGGAGCCGGGTGCCAGAGGCGAGCCGCTGTATCAGGATGTGCTCGCCTCGCTGGCCGAAGCGCAGATGCAGGGCGAGCTCGATGTGCTGCCGCGTGTCATCGGCGGGCGCTACGGGCTTTCCTCAAAGGAGTTCACGCCGGCGATGGTCAGGGCCGTGTTCGACGAGCTGGACAGGGATGCGCCGAAGAACGGATTCACGGTCGGCATCATCGACGATGTGACCCATACCAGCCTGGACGTGGATGAATCCTTCGAGATCGAGCCGGAAAACGTGACCCGGGCGCTGTTCTACGGGCTGGGGTCCGACGGTACGGTGTCGGCGAACAAGAACAGCATCAAGATCATCGGCGAGAACACCGATCTCTATTGCCAGGGCTATTTCGTCTACGACTCGAAGAAGGCCGGCTCGCAGACGGTGTCGCATCTGCGTTTCGGCCCCGAGCCGATCCGCGCCCCGTATCTGGTGACCTCGGCCAATTTCATCGCCTGCCACAAGGCCACGTTCGTGCATCAGGTGGACATGCTCGACAAGGCGGCTGAAGGCGCCGTGTTCCTGCTTAATACCCCGACGCCTCCGGAAAAGGCCTGGGATGATCTGCCCAGGCCCGTGCAGCAGCTGATGATCGACCGCAAGGTGCGCTTCTATGTCATCGATGCATCCAGCGTCGCGCGCGAGGCCGGCATGGGGCGGCGCATCAACACCATCATGCAGACCTGCTTCTTTGCGCTTTCCGGCGTGCTGCCGCGCGAGGAGGCCATTGCCCAGATCAAGAAGGCGATCGAGAAGACCTATGCGCGCAAGGGTGCCGAGGTCGTGCAGCAGAACTTCAGGGCCGTGGATGCGGCGCTGGACCATCTTCATGAGGTGAAGGTGCCGGAGCGGGTGACGAGCACGCGCGAGATGGCGGCGATGGTGCCGCCCGAGGCGCCGGCCTTCGTGCGCGAGGTCACCGCGCCGATGCTGGCCGGCCATGGCGACCGGCTGCCGGTGTCGAAGCTTCCGGTCGATGGCACGTTCCCGTCGGGCACGGCGCGCTGGGAGAAGCGCAACATCGCCGATTTCGTGCCCAAGTGGGAACCGGACGTCTGCATCCAGTGCGGCAACTGCTCCTTTGTCTGCCCGCACAGCGTCATCCGCGCGAAGTTCTACCATGAAGGCCATCTGGAAGGCGCGCATGCGGGCTTTCCGTCGGCGCCGGTGGCCGCGCGCGGCTTTCCGGAAACGCGCTACACGCTGGAGATCTACCCTGAGGACTGCACCGGCTGCGAGATGTGCGTGCATGCCTGTCCAGCCTATGATCCGGAGGATCCCGAGCGTAAGCGCAAGGCGATCAACATGACGCCGAAGGCGCCCTACCTTGAGCAGTGGCGCAGGGACGTGGCGTTCTTCGAGTCCATTCCGGTCAACGACCGCGCCAGCATCGATTATTCCTCGGTGCGCGGCACGCAGTTTCTTGAGCCGCTGTTCGAGTTCTCCGGCGCCTGCGCCGGTTGCGGCGAGACGCCCTATGTGCGGCTGCTGACGCAGCTGTTCGGGCCGAGGCTGCTGGTGGCCAATGCCACCGGCTGCTCGTCGATCTACGGTGGCAACCTGCCTGCCACGCCGTGGAGCGCGAATGCCGAGGGCAGGGGGCCGGCCTGGTCGAACTCGCTGTTCGAGGACAATGCCGAGTTCGGGCTTGGCATGCGTCTGGCGGCCGATCATCACATGCACATCGCCCAGCAGATGCTCAAGGAGATGACGCCGTGGCTGGAGCAGGAGTTCATTGACTCGCTGATCCATGCCGATCAGAGCCTGGGCTCGGAGATCAACAAGCAGCGGGTGCGCGTCGAGGCCCTGAAGAAGAAGCTGGCGGGTGTGGATGATCCGAGGGTGAAGAACCTGCTTTCCGTCGTGGATCATCTGGTGCGCCGCAGCGTCTGGCTGATCGGCGGCGACGGCTGGGCCTACGACATCGGCTCGGCGGGACTGGATCATGTGCTGGCCAGCGGCCGCAACATCAATGTGCTCGTGCTCGATACCGAGGTGTATTCCAATACCGGCGGCCAGGCCTCGAAGGCCACGCCCGTGGGCGCGACCGCCAAGTTCGCCTCGGCCGGCAAGCCGGTCGGCAAGAAGGATCTGGCGCTGCAAGCGATCTCCTACGGCAATGTCTATGTCGCGCGCGTGGCCATGGGCGCGAATCCGCAGCAGACGCTGCTGGCGATGCGCGAGGCCGAGGATTTTCCGGGGCCGTCGCTGATCCTGGCCTACAGCCATTGCATCGCGCATGGCATCAACATGTCCGAGGGGCTTGAACATCAGGACATGGCCGTGGCCTCCGGCTACTGGCCGCTGATCCGCTACAATCCAATGCTGCGCAAGGCGGGCAAGAAGCCGTTCGTGCTCGATTCGCCAGCTCCGACGATGAAGCTTAGCGACTACGCCTATACCGAGCAGCGCTACCGGCTGCTGAAGCGGCGGCATCCGGAAGAGGCCGAACGGCTGATGAAGCTGGCGCAGGAGTCCGTGGATCTGCGCTGGGCGACCTACGAGCATCTGGCGAACCAGGATCCGTCCGAGTTCCAGCCGATGCGCTAGGTTCATAAGATCGGTTTATTGAACTCATAAGAAATATAAGAATGCCTTTTCCATCGGGCAGGCTAGGCTTGGCCCGGTCGCAAGGAGGTCATTGATGACGGACAAGGATCAGTATCGCATCACCGAGGAGCCATTCTATCAGCCGCAGGCCGATGAGGTGGAGCTGTATGAGGCCGCCTATGCCGCCCGGCTTCCGGTGATGGTCAAGGGGCCGACGGGCTGCGGCAAGTCGCGCTTCATCGAGCACATGGCCTGGAGGTTGGGCAAGCCGATCATCTCGGTGGCCTGCAACGAGGACATGACGGCCTCGGATCTCGTCGGCCGCTATCTGCTCGATGCCAATGGCACGCGCTGGCTCGATGGCCCGCTGACGACGGCGGCCAGGATCGGCGCGATCTGCTATCTCGACGAGGTTGTCGAGGCCCGACAGGACACGACGGTCGTCATCCATCCGCTGACCGATCATCGGCGCACGCTGCCGCTGGACAAGAAGGGGGAGCTGGTCGAGGCGCATCCCGATTTCCAGCTCGTGATCTCGTACAACCCCGGCTACCAGTCGCTGATGAAGGATCTGAAGCAGTCCACGAAGCAGCGTTTCGCCGCCTTCGAGTTCGATTATGCGGTCCCGGAGGTCGAAACCTCGATCGTGGCCAAAGAAACCGGCGTGGCCGAGGAGATCGCTGCGAAGCTGGTCAGGATCGGTGAGACCGCACGCAATCTGAAGGGCCACGGCCTGGACGAGGGCATCTCCACGCGTCTGCTGGTGTATGCCGCAACGCTGATCAACAACGGCATTGCGCCGCGCGCAGCCTGCCGCATGGCGCTCGTGCGCCCGATCACCGACGATGCCGATATCCGCGACACGCTCGATCATGCCATTGATTCGGTGTTTGAATAGGCTGAGCGGCCGCTTGCCAGGGATCATGCCTTGACGATCACTGCCGAACGATCGCCCGAGATTGCCGCGCTGCGCGACAAGCTCGGCAACACCTTCCCGGCCGTGGATGCGGTGTTCGATGAACTGGCGGCCGCTGCCATCGCTCGGTTGCCTGCGGAGGCGGTCGAAGAATGGCTCGATACCGCCAGGTTTCTGGGTTCGCTCGGGCGTGGAGCGGAGCCGATGCTGGTGTTTCTGGAGGAGGCCCCCGAGGTGGCCGCGATCCTCGGGGTCGAGGCGCTGGATCGGCTGAAGACGACGGCCTATCGCATCTCGCGCACGCCCAACGGCCAGGCGATCGTGCCATTTCTGCAGACGGCGCCGGCTGCTGCGCGTCGTCTCGGCGACCTGGAGCAGTTCGATCATTATCTCGACATTGTTGACGAAGTGATGCGCGAAACGACCACGTCGGTGCACGGCATCGTCGCGACCCACCCAAGCCCGTGCTTCGTGGATTTCCTGCAATCGGTGCCGACATTGCTGGCCAACCTGAGCGTCGGCGGCCTGAGGAACTGGGTCCGGTTCGGCATCGCCGGATACCCCGACGACCCCGAAGGGCAGTCGAACTACTTTGCGCTGCAGTCGCCGGAGGCACACCATGTCATGCAGCGCGAGCGCCATGGCACGCTGCTGGTGGACCATCAGCGACTGCTGGACCTTTATCTGGCCGGTTTCTGGCAGCAGGAGGCGGTGTATCGGCCGTATTCGCTGCTGTTCGACGAGATCCGCAAGCCGAAGCCCTATCTGGACAGGAACGGTATACATCTTCCGGATGTGCTCGACGATCTCGAAACCCCGGCCGGCACAGTGTCCGGCATCGACCGCTACCGTGCGATGCTGGCGCATCTGGCAGCACACCGGCGCTGGACGACGCCCATCATCGCCGACAACTTCTCGCCCTTCCAGCGCATAGCCGCCGAGGCCTTCGAGGATGCGCGCGTGGATCTGCTGGCGATTCGCCAGTGGCCGGGCCTGAGAAGGCTGTTTCTGGCCCTGCATCCGAAGCCTGCGGAGGGGGCGGCCCCGGAGGATCACTGCGACGTGCATCATCGCCTGAGCATGTTCTCGCGCGCGCTGCTCGATCCCGACCACGGCTATTCGGACCCGGTGCTGCTGGATTTCGTGGCGCAGTTCCATGCGCTGCTGGATCAGGGCGGCGATACGCAGGCCTTCGCCCGGCTGGCGATGCAGTGGTATGTGAAGTCGAGGAAGGATTCGGACCTGTCGCCGAAGATGTATCTCGAGGATGTCGAGGTGGATTACCGCGACGACAACCGGCTGATGTGGATCTTCATCGAGCCGGACGAGGACGACGATCTGCCGCCGTCGAGTTCATCCGAGGACGAGGCGCGCGAGTTTGAACTGCCACCGCGCCATTACGACGAATGGGACTACAAGGCCGAGGTCTATCGCCCGGACTGGGTCAGTCTTTACGAATGCCTGCATCCGTCCGGACAGGCGGGTGTCGTGGATGCGCTGCTGGCCAAGCACAAGCCACTGGTCAAGCGGCTGCAGCGGCTGATCGACATGCTCAAGCCGCAGAACAGGGTGCGCATCCGCTTTCAGGAGGAGGGCAGCGAACTTGATCTCGATGTCGCGATCCGCTCGCTGGTGGATTATCGCGCCGGCTCACAGCCGGATCCGCGCATCAACATGAGCCATCGCACCGACGGCCGCTCGATTGCGGTGTCGCTGTTGCTCGATCTGTCGGTTTCGCTGAACGAGAAGCCGGACGGGGTCAGCCAGACGATTCTGGAATTGTCGCAGGAGGCGGTGAGCCTGCTTGGCTGGGCCGTGCAGCAGACCGGCGACCCGCTGGCGATTGCCGGCTTCCATTCCAATTCGCGCCATGAGGTGCGCTATTATCATCTCAAGGGCTTCTCGGAGTCCTGGGACGATACGGTCAAGGGCCGCATCGCGGCGATGGAAGGGGCGATGTCCACGCGCATGGGTGCGGCGATGCGCCATGCCGGCCAGGCGCTGGCGCGGCAGGAGGCCGAGAAGAAGCTGCTGCTGGTGCTGACCGACGGCCGGCCGCACGATGTGGATGTGAAGGACGAGCAATACCTGATCCGCGATGCGCACAAGGCCGTGCAGGAGCTGGATCAGCAGAGTGTCTATACCTTCTGCATCAACCTCGATCCGAAGGCCGACGAATACGTGGCCGATATCTTCGGCGGTCAGTATACGGTCATCGACCGTGTCGAGCGCCTGCCCGAACGCTTGCCGGAGCTGTTCCTGAAGCTGACGAAATAATGCTGTCAGAATCCCCTTAAATGGCAAAGCCTTTGTGGGATGATGGTTTCTACAACTTGCTGGGGTACACGAAGCTAGGGCCTGTTCACACTTATTCTTGATGATAGCGATTCGGGCCGCGCCCGAAACGCGCCCACTCGGCGTTGCGAGGCTTGCCCATGGAACCACCATGCGCTTCGCCTCGCGCCTGGATTGGCCAACATTTCGGGCAGCGGCGCCACACCAGAATAAGTGTGAGCAGGCCCTAATCGCTGAATCACTACCAGAACTGGCAAGCATCACGCTTCCCCATTCTTATGTTTTCCCTCAGCCAACGGATCTCGGCAGCTTGCGGCAGTCCACCTCATGGTCGCGCAGGCTGTCGTTTCTGTAATCCACATGGCTGTCGTTGC
>CAZDLB010000039.1:0-15483 GCA_964505995.1 uncultured Zetaproteobacteria bacterium | reverse complement strand
TTCGCGTTGGGCCGGTCACCTTGCGGGTGCCGCAGCTGCGCGACGGTTCGTTTTCGAGCGCGATCTTCCGGCGCTATCAGCGCTCGGAACAGGCGTTTGTGCTTGGGCTGATGGAGATGTACGTGAACGGCGTGTCGATGGGCAAGGTCAGGCGCATCACGGAGGAGTTGTGCGGGGTGTCGTTTTCACGCTCCACGGTGAGCCAACTGTGCATGGGGCTGGATGCGAAGGTGCGCAAGTTCAATGAGCGGACGTTGGGCGAGTATCCGTTTCTGGTCATTGACGCGAAGTACTTCAAGGCGCGCGGAAACGACTGTGTGACGGGCAAGTCTGCGATGCTGATTTCGGGCATCAATGCCGAGGGCGTGCGCTGTTAGCAACAAAAAACTTGCTTATATGGTGCAAGTGGTATAGATTGGCATATAAAATGGTGGAATCGTATCTGGCGGGAGGCGAACATGAGAAAGATACTGAGTATTCTTGCAATATGCTTGACAGGTTTGGGAATGGTGGCCTGTGGCTCCAGCGGAACGGTGGCAACCACCCCGCTCCCCCAGACCGGCTCATCGGTGAATGGGCTTGCGGCCAAGGGACCGATGGCTGCCGGGGGCATGATTGAGGTCTTTCAGCTGACCAATGGGGTTCGGGGGGTGTCGCCGATTGCGACGGCTGTCGTGACGGATAATCTGGGCAGCTATTCCATCACCCTTCCTCAGGGGACGACTGGGCCGGTTGAAATGGTCGTGACCGGAAGCTACTACAATGAGGTCACGGGAACCAATGATCCGTCCCAGAGTCTTTCCGTTGTCTTGGCCACGGTCACTGGAAATGCGCTGCAGGCCAATGCCAACATCATCACCTCGGTGGCGGCCGAGATTTTCAAACTCCTGGAAGCATCCAATAATCTGACTTCGGTGGAGAACCTAGCCAGCGCGAACGATCTGGCCATGCAGATGTTTGGCATGAATCTGAATGTTAATGGAGCTACTGACCCATCGGCTGTGGATGTCATCAACACGGGTGCGAGTGGCGCGGCGTGTAGCAATGCTCAGGCGTTGGGCATTTCCGCCGCCATCGCGGATGCCATTGCCAATGGCACGCTGAACAGTCCTACGCTGGCTGCATTTGCAGCAAATGCAGCGCAGGATGCCATCAACGGGCTGCCGCTCGGAACGACTGGGGGCGATGTGGCGGCCCTCAACGCGAGTCTGGCCAATGTCAATGCGAATATGCCGGCCATTGCTGCGAATATGACTTCCCTGATCAATAGTGCGGGTGGCACGGCCGATCCGAACCTTCAGAACAATCTCCAGGCCTGTGTGCCGCCGGGATCCTTCCTTACCGCTGTTCGTGGCATTGGACTTTCTGGCAACCAGGTAACCATTGGCTCGAATGTTTACGGCTATGTCACTGGAACCGTGGATGCCTACGGACAGTTTTCCCTGGTGGGCAATCCTGCCAGCGGGTACAATATCAGCTTTGCCCTCGATGATTACAGCAGCGCCGATGGTCAATCCGCCGGCCCTGCGGTTACTGTCACCGGCAGCATGGTTGTCGATGTATATTCCAAGAATGATTCGAGAACGGCCCATGCGGTGATTTCCCCGGTCAAGTACATCACGGATGGAGCCGGTCTTATCGATATCCAAGTTGATGCCTATGCCACGGCTGTCGTTTCCGGGACGGATGCTACGGGGCAGCTGACCGTCAATGGTACGATCACGAATCCGAACACGGATGTCTTCACAAATCATGCTGGCGGCAAGAACACGGTCTCGGTGAATATGCAGGATATTCTCAATCGTGTCGAAACCCAGCTTGGTCTGCCGGCCGGTACCGTGACTTTGTCAACAGGTGTCTATGTGATGAGTATTGGCTTCAGTGCTCCGTTCGGGCATGAAAGTGCGGCAGGGCCTCTGGACAATCTGTTCCCGACAGATCTCGGCACAGGGGCGCATCTGTTGGTTGGAACAGTGCCCTTACGGGTGCCCTTGCAATAGCCGAGGCTTTGACAGCAATGAAGCAGGGAGGGTCAACAGGCTCTCCCTGCTTCGTATCTCCAATCCACACATGCTTCTGAACCATAGTAGATGCGGCTGAATGCAGAGTTGCCCGGGCAGGCTGATGGCGGTCGTCGTGTTTGAGATGGCTTTCCGGATTGCGGTATCCGTCTGCCTCAGTGTCTGCTCCATCCCAGGTAAGGCACCCCATGCGGTCAGTCGAAAGACCTTTCAAACAAAATCCGCCTGACATGTCGTTGCCGGTGGAGGATGAGTCCGGACCTGTTCAGCGCATTCCGTGATTGGATAAATGGATGATTATTGCAGGCGATAGACGGTCGTGCCCGAGATCAGGTCGTGCAGTCCCTGGCGATCGCGCGTGAGCATCATCGTCGCCAGCGAGATGGCCGGAACGGCGGCCGAGATGAAGAACAGCAGGTGATCGGTGTCGCGCACCATCATGTAGGACAGCGTCATGCCCAGCGCCAGCCAGGTCATCATCAGGCCGGCAAAGCGGGCCGTGGCCGTGAGCATGGTCAGCGGTTCGCCGCTGCCCGCCATGGCCACCTGCAGCCGCCAGGGGCGCATGCCGGTCGTGGCGCCGCCGCGCAGCCAGAAGCCGACGAAATAGGCATAGGCGATCGTCGTGATCAGCAGGCCCTTGATCCATTGCTCGATCGGGCCGAAGGCCTGCTCGGCGATCGTGACGGGAATGAAGGCGATGAACAGCAGGCAGATCAGGATCACGGCATCGTAGCCGCCGGCGAGGAAGCGAAGGCCGATGCCGGCGACTACTGCCTTCGGACGAGCTGATTCAGCCATGCCAACCTCCCTTGAACGATGCCGCTGAGGATGAAGAGCGCGCATAATGCCAGCACGACCGAGGCCCCGGAAGGCCAGTCCATCGCATAGGACCACATCAGTCCGCCCAGGCAGCCGGCCAGCGAGAACGCGACGGACAGCAGCCACAGGCTGAACAGCGAGCGCCCCCAGAACCAGGCACAGGCCGCCGGCAGGATCATCATGCCTGCCGTGAGCACGATGCCGGCCAGCCGGACGCTCAGGATGACGCTGATGCCCACCATCGCATAGAGCAGCAGCCTCAGGCCTGCGACCGGCAGGCCCGAGGTTTCGGCGGACTGCGCGTCAAAGGCAATGCTCCACCAGCCGCGCGCAGCCAGGAACAGCACGATGAGAATCAGGCTGCCGAAGAACATCAGCCAGTGCAGGTCCTCGGGCGCGAGGGTCAGGATGTTGCCGAAGAGCAGGCCGAACAGATCCACCGACGAGCGCGGTGCCGTGGATACCAGCACGATGCCCAGCGCCATGCTGCCGGCGAACAGGATGCCGGTGCCGGCATCCTCGCTGATGCCCTGTCTGCGCGGGATCAGCGCCAGCAGCAGCGCGATGAGCACGGCAAAACCGGCAGCCGCAGGCAGCAAGGGCAGGGACAGCGTCAGCGCCAGCCCCATGCCGGCCAGCGAGGCATGGGATACGCCGACGGTCAGGAAGGATAGCCGGTGGGCCATGATCATCACCGACATCGAGGCGGTCACGACCGCGATCAGCAGCGCCGGGATCAGGCTCTCGGCCATGACCGGACTGGTCAGGAAGGCGTGCAGGAATTCAGTCATGGGCATGCCCGCAGCCGATGCACGAGGCATCATGCGCGACGATATGGATATGTTCGCCGTACATCGCCCGCCAGACGCTTTCCGGAATCTCCTCGCCGCGCAGCGCATGGTGATGGATGCGGCGGTTCAGGCAGGCCACCGAATCGACATGGCTGCTGATGGCGGCGATGTCATGCTCGACCATGATGACGGCGAGCCCTTCCTCGTCGCAGAGCCGGCGCAGCAGGCGGTACAGTTTTTCCTGGCGGGCGCTGTCCAGCGCCGCGGAAGGCTCGTCCAGCAGCAGCAGCCGTGGCTTCCCCGCCAGCGCGCGGGCGATGCGCACGCGTTGACGCTGACCGCCGGAGAGCATGCGAAAGTCCCGGCCGGCATGCTCGAGCATGTCCATGCGATCCAGGGCCTTTTCGATGGCTGGACGATCGCATGCCCGGCGCCGGAACGGGCTGGCATAGCCCGGCAGGCCCATGGCCACGACATCGCGCACACGGATCGGCAGGCGCGGCTGATGGTCGTGGAACTGATGCAGAACCCCGACTTGCCGGAGCAGTCGGCGGCGATTGAATCGCTTCAGGCACTCGCCGAACAGATCGATATGGCCGGCATCGGGCTGCGTGAGTCCGGCGATGAGATTGAGCAGCGTGCTCTTGCCGGCGCCGTTGGGCCCGACGATGCCCATGAAATGGCCGGCATGCAGCTTAAGATGAATGTCCTCGAGAACCGCCTGCTCGGGCGGACCGACGCGGATGCCCGACAGCTCGAGAAGCGGTGCGCTCTGCGCATGCGCCACGGTCATGATTCAGGGCCTGTCGGGCACTGACGGCAGCCGCGCAAGGTTGTCCTGCATCAGCGTCAGCCAGTTCGTATCGCACTCCCCCAGTGCATCCAGTGTCACGCGCGTGGCCTGGCTGTGGCGCGCAAGCCAGTCCAGCGCGCGCGAGCTGTGCGCCAGATCGCCGAGCAGCCATGCGTGCGGATGCTTCCGCAGCAGATCCAGGGCGTTCTCCAGATCCCTCGGGCTGGCCTCATCCCCGTGATGTCCCGATTCCAGCACGGCCAGAACCGGGATGCCCATCTGGCGCATCATGCCCAGCCAGGATGGATGCTGCATGATGACACCATCCACGCCCTGCAGGCGGGCCTGCCAGGCCAGCCGCATGCGCTCGGTCTCGGCCATGGCCCGTTGCAGGCGCTGGTCGATCGCGGCGGCTTCCGCGGGGTAGAGCTGTTTCAGCCTGCCCGCAAGCCGTTCCCATGCCTGCGCAAGGGCAGCCGGATTCAGCCAGACATGCGAGGTATCCGCTCCAAGGTCGAGGCTGTTTGCATGGCGGGGAGGCAAGGGCCAGCCGGCGTCGTCGCGCGATGCGCGAATCATCAGTCGGGCCCGGGCCATCCGTTCCACGGTATGCGGGCGCATGCGGAAGTGATGCGGGTCGCCGCCGGCATCGAAAAGGCAGGCGATCCCTGCATCGGGCTTGAGCATGCGCACGAGCCCGGCCAGCGGTGGCAGCGTGACGACGATATCGGATTCACCTTTGTGGATTGCCTGGGCTGCGGCCTGCGGAGGCGATGCGAGCAGCATCCATGCCAGCGGCAGGATCAGCAAAAAGGGTATTTTTCGCATCAGCAGTCGCCAAACGATGACGTGTGGATTCGTCTTTCGCTGGAAAAGGGTCTATGCTTGCATCGGTGCATGCCGCCATGCTAGGCGCGTGGAAGGAATAGGCAATTGCGCGGATTGCCGCCATCATTCGCGGCAAGGCGCGGCACGAGGGGCTGGCTTGTCCCGTTGGCCGGGCGGACGATAAGGGGAGGCGGATCAGGATGATTTCACCGGAATATTTCGGCTTTCGCTGGAGCTGGTATCGGCCGATTCTGAACCGGGGTGAAAGTCCGGAGGATCGCTGCCGGGTCGAGGCCAGGCGATTGCCGATCCGGATGCCGGGCAAGGATGCCGGCGAGTACATTCCCTACGGCGTTCATTCCGAGATCGATGCGGCCATCCAGGGGGCTCTTCGGCGGCTGCAGGATTATGCGATCCGCTACATCGTCAAGGGCGAGAAGGTTTCGGCGCATCAGCTTCCGACGATGGATGCGCGGGCGCGCGACATGGTCGGTCATCTGCGCAAGCAGTATCCGCACCTGCCGCTGAGGCTGCTGCATCACTGGTGTGCCGATAAGAAGGGGGCGCCGGCGCTGCTGCAGGTCTGGGAGGGGCTCTGGGATCAGGGATGGAAGCAGGATCAGCTCGATGTCGCTCCCTGGGTGCCGGCGATCAATGTGCTGATCCTGCGGCTGATGCGCCAGGCCATTGCCGCTCTGCCGGCCGAGGAGCCGGCGACGACCAGTCATGTGAGCCTGTGCATGGTCGGAGGCCTTTACGTCTGGGCCCTGCAGGATTTTCTCAAGCGCTATCTGGAAGGGGAGGTCGAGGTCACGCGCATCGCCAGCTACGAGGCGATGATGCTGCCCTGCACGCCGATGGTCTTCCTGCGCGAGCAGCCGGATGACTCGTTGCTGGCCGATGACCGCCATGTCATTCGCGCCTATGGGCTGGAGCCGGATATCGTGCCGCGCATGCGTGCGCTGCGCGAAAAGCTCGGTCCAAGGAACGAGGGGGGCATTCTGGCGCTGCTGGCCAAGGACAGGCTCGGCGCTCACCTGCTCAAGCGAACCTGGGCGCGGCTTTCGCTGTGGAAGCTGGCCGAGGACAGCGGCCATGGCGGCTGGATGGATTATGTGCTGCACGCGAAGAAACTCGACAAGCTGCTGGCCGGTCAGATTCAGCCCGAAAACGGCGCGATGGAGACGCTGAAGGCGCATCGGGATCAACCGGTGGCCCAGTGGCTTCTGGCCATCCTGGCCGGAGGCAGGGCCGCGAAATCGGCCGGTGAGCCGTGGTTGCGCGACGATATCACGCTCAATGCCTTCCGGGTCTTTGACGAGGATGTGAAGCTGGAAATCGCCCGCCGCAAGGCGGAACGCGTCTGGCTGGACCGCAGGCCGGAAATCGCCGCCAAGGCGCGCGGGGCCGAGGCCGACAAGATCCTGGAGCAGGCCTACGAGGATGGCGAGCTGGTCTTCATCCAGCCGGATGTCAGCCGCGCGCTGCACAGCGGCAAGTCGCTGGCGATGCGGCAGGCCTGCCTGCGCATCGAGTGGTCGGATTATCTGGCCGGCATGCATGCATTGCACGGCATGGCGGCGGCGGACTTTCTGAAGAAGCGCTTCCTGGAGGGGGTGCTCGAGGTGTTTGGGCAGCAGGAGGGCGTGTTCGTCGATGCGTGCTCGGCCTCCGGAGCGCTGCTCCGCGGCTCGACGCTGGCGCTGGTGCAGACTGCGGCCAGTCTCAGGCATCGGCTGCGCGAATGGTATCTGGAGATCTCCGATCATGACGAGGCGAACATGCCTTCGCTGTCGATGTGCGTGGCGCTGATCGGCGAATGGCTTTTCTCCGAACAGAAGCACCCGACGCTGGGCGATTGCAGGATGGCCTTTGCACTGTCGGTGCCGCAGGCCGATGCCGGCGTGTCGCGGGATTGCGGCGTCGGTCGCCTGATTGCCTATCGCGACTACAAGTCCGGTCTGCAGCCTCTGGGCGGCGTGCGCGTTGAATCGGTGGATACAGGCACCGGGCAGAAGGTCAATGTGCTCTACAACAACGGCATCGCACTGACGGCGCCGGCCGTCGCCGAGCTGGCCACGGCCCTGGCCAACAAGGCCAGCATCCGCGAGCTGCGCCTGGATGCCCGAAAGACCGCCGGCGTGCTGGATGGCTTCCGGCTGCCGCCGGGGGGCCTGCATCTGCTGGCCATCCAGATGCGCGGCGAGGAAACGACCCAGGTCATCGTGCGTGTGGGCAAGCCCTGCCTGGGTGGCGTGGACGTCGATGTCTATGAACTTCTCGATCCCGATTCGAAGGCCTGCCGTCAGATCGTCGAGCATGGCCTGGAGCAATGGTAAGGAGCCGGAGCATGCCGGATCTTCGGGGCTTTGGCAGCGGCTGGTTGAGACCGGATCTGCTCTCGGGTCTGCCGCGGCGTATCGCAGTGGGCTGGTCCGGCGGTGCGGATTCCACGGCCCTGCTGCTGGCGCTCAGGCAGGCCGGCCTGCACGTGCATGCCTGGCATGTGGATCATGGCTGGCGGCCCGAGTCGGCCCGCGAGGCCCGGCTGCTGGCGGATCGCGCGAAAAAATGGGGCGTTGCCTTTGCCAGCACGCGCCTTGCACCCGCGCCCGCCTCGAACCTCGAGGCGCGGGCGCGGGCGCAGCGACTGGCCTGTTTTGAGCAGTGGGCAAGCGAGAGCGGCGTGACGACGGTGGCGCTGGCGCACCAGCGGGATGATCAGGCGGAGACCGTGTGCATGCGCCTTCTGCAGGGGGCATCGGTCGCCGGCTGCTGTGGCATGGCCGAAGAGCGCCGCCATGGCGGACTGAGGCTGGTGCGGCCGCTGCTCGATGTTCCGGGTGAGGAGCTCAGGCTTGAGCTGAGGCGCTTCGGCATTCCCTGGCTGGAGGATCGCACGAATCACGACATGCGCTTTCTGCGCAATCGCATCCGTCATCGCCTGTTTCCGGCCATCGCCGATGCCGGGCAGGAACCCGCCGAGCTTTTCCTGCGCCTTCAGGCGGTGGCCAAATCACTGAGCGGGCAGCTTCAGCGGGAGGCCGGGCAGCTTCTGGCCGGGTACAGATGCGAGGACGGAGCCATCTGCCTGCCGTGGGCAAGCTGGAAAAACGCATCGCCGCCGCAGCGGGCCTGGGCGCTCAAGCAGATGATTCGCGGACTCTTGGGCGAGGATCGATGTCCGGGGCGTCGGCATATCGAGCTGGTCGAGGCCTGGACGCGGCACAGCGGCCTCGGCGGGCTGGATCTGTCCGGCTGCCGCCTGCAGCGCCATCGCTGCTTCTTGCATCTGCGGCCGGCAGAGGCAGGTTTGCAGGGCCGAACTGGCGAGCGGCTTGCTTCATGATTTCTTCATGCGGGCTGCGGCAGATTTGGCTTGCCGGTCCCCCGGCCGGGATGCCCGGGAACAGGGATCCGGGCCTGTGTGGGCAAACGGGGCGCATGCCCGATTTTGAATAGGAAGAAAGGATACTTGAATGGGTAAGAATATTCTGCTCTGGCTGGTCATCGGCCTGACGATGATGAGTCTGTTTAACATGTTTTCCTCGCCGATGATCAAGAGCGAGAAGATGGCGTATTCGACCTTTATCGAGAAGGTCGATCAGGGCATGGTGGAAACCGCGACGATCAGGGATCATGAGGTCGTCGGGCAGTTTCGCGATGCCAGCGGCGAACTGAAGAACTTCGATGTGACCGTGCCCGACGATCCGAATCTGTATCAGCGGCTGCTCGATCAGCATGTGATGGTCAGCGTCAAGGAGAAGGAGGAGGTGCCGTTCTTTCTGTCGGTGCTGATTTCCTGGTTCCCGATGCTGCTGCTGATCGCGGTCTGGGTGTTTTTCATGCGCCAGATGCAGGGCGGCGGCAAGGGCGGCGCGATGTCGTTCGGCAAGAGCAAGGCCAAGCTGCTGACCCAGAACACCAACCGCGTCACCTTCGAGGATGTGGCCGGCTGCGACGAGGCCAAGCAGGAGGTCACCGAAATCATCGAGTTTCTGCGTGATCCGTCGAAGTTCACGCGCCTGGGCGGCAAGATTCCGAAGGGCGTGCTGCTGGTCGGACCTCCGGGAACGGGCAAGACGCTGCTCGCGCGTGCCATTGCCGGTGAGGCCGATGTGCCGTTCTTCACGATCTCCGGCTCGGATTTCGTCGAGATGTTTGTCGGTGTCGGCGCCTCGCGCGTGCGCGACATGTTCGATCAGGCGAAGAAGAACGCGCCCTGCATCGTCTTCATCGACGAGATCGATGCGATGGGCCGGCATCGCGGTGCCGGCATCGGCGGCGGCAACGACGAGCGCGAGCAGACGCTGAACCAGATGCTGGTCGAGATGGACGGCTTCGAATCCAACGAGGGCGTGATCATCATCGCGGCCACGAACCGGCCGGACGTGCTGGATCCGGCCCTGCTGCGTCCGGGTCGTTTCGATCGCCAGGTCGTCGTGCCGCGTCCGGACCTGCTTGGGCGCGAGCAGATCCTGAAGGTGCATATGCGCAAGGTGCCATTGGCTTCGGACGTCAATGTGAAGGAACTGGCCCGGGGCACGCCCGGGTTCTCCGGCGCCGATCTCGCCAATCTGGTCAATGAGGCGGCGCTCAATGCCGCGCGTTACGACCGCGACAAGGTCACGCGCGCGGATTTCGAGATGGCCAAGGACAAGGTCATGATGGGCACCGAGCGGCGCTCGATGATCCTGTCCGATGAGCAGAAGAAGACCACGGCCTACCACGAGGCCGGCCATACGCTCGTGGCCAAGTATCTGAAGCATGCCGATCCGGTGCACAAGGTCAGCATCATCCCGCGCGGGCAGGCGCTGGGTGTGACGATGCAGATGCCCGAGGAGGACAAGTTCAATCATGATCGCGAATACCTGCGCGATCAGATCGCGATCATGATGGGCGGCCGTCTCGGCGAGGAGCTGGTGCTGGGGCAGATGACGACCGGAGCCTCGAACGACTTCGAGCGGGCCACGCAGCTGGCGCGCAACATGGTGACGCAGTGGGGCATGTCCGACGAGCTCGGGCCGATGGTGTACGGCGAGCGCGAGCACGAGCCCTTCCTGGGCCGCGAGATCACCCGCCAGACGAATATCTCCGAGGAAACGGCGCGCAAGATCGACGCGGTCGTGCGCAAGCTGATCGAGGAGAACTACGAGCGCGCGAAGAAGATCCTTCAGGAGCACATGGATGAGCTGCACAACCTCGCCAAGGCCCTGATGAAGTACGAGACGCTGGACACGACCGATATCGACAGGGCCATGCAGGGCAAGGAGCCGCTGCTGGTCGGCGATGGCGCCGGGGGCCGGGAGAGCAGGAACGAGGCGCCCGAAGAGCCGACGGCCAGGGTCGATATCGGCGAGAGCGACAAGCCTGAAAAGGAAGCCGGCGACGAGGCCGGGCAGGTTCACTGATGCGATCGCGCTGGCATCGTCCGCATACCGGCGATGCATGGATCATGGGGGTGCTCAATTGCACCCCCGATTCGTTTTCGGATGGCGGTCGGCACAACCGCGAAGGCGATGCGATCGCGCATGGCCACCGGCTGGCGGCCGAGGGCGCGGCGCTGGTGGATGTCGGTGGCGAATCCACGCGGCCGGGTAGCCAGCCCGTGGCGCTTGAGGAAGAACTGCGACGGGTGATACCGGTCATCCGGGCGCTGGCGGCTGCGGGCCTGGCCGTGTCCGTGGATACGATGAAGGCCGCCGTGATGCGCGAGGCGATTGAGGCCGGCGCCTGCATGGTCAACGATGTCAGCGCCTTAAGCCATGATCCGCAGAGCCTGGACGTGGTGGCCGGGGCCGGTGTGGATGTCTGTCTGATGCATATGCAGGGGACGCCTGCGACGATGCAGCTGAAGCCAAGGTATGACGATGTCGTGTCCGAGGTGATGGACTTTTTCGATATGCGTATCCGGGCATGTCTGGCCGCGGGCATTGCCGAGGATCGTATCCTTCTCGATCCCGGGATCGGTTTCGGCAAGCGGCTGGAGGACAATCTGCGGCTGATTGCCGCCATCCCTGAGTTCAAGCGCCGTTTTGGCATGCCGCTTCTTCTGGGCGTGTCGCGCAAGTCCTTTCTTGGGCATCTGACCGGCGCGGAGGTGGGCGATCGCGAGATCGAAACGGCAGCCGCGGATGCGATCGGCGTGTTTGTCGGGGCCGATGTGCTGCGCGTGCATGATGTCGCTCTCCAGCGGCGCGCGGCGCGCGTGGCCGCGGCCCTGGCCGATGGCATCATGCCGCGCGGGGGCTTGCAGGATGCCGGCCACGCACTATCGTAGTGCTTGATTGACGAGCGGATATCCCGGGGGCTGTTGAAGCAATGATGAACTGGCAATTCACGCTGACCGATGCGGTGGATATCGCCGTCGTCGCCGTGGTTGTCTATTTCTTCCTGCGCCTGATCCGGGGCACGCGCGCGGTGCAGATGCTGATCGGCGTGGCCATCGTCGTGCTGACCTACGAGCTGGCCCGGACTTTTGAGCTGGTCACCGTCGAATGGATCTTCGGCCACTTCTTCTCCGCCTTCATGGTGATCCTGGTGGTCCTGTTCCAGCAGGAGATTCGCCGGGCGCTGATGCGCGTCGGCGTCAATCCGCTGAGCTCCGGCAGCGAACCCGCCGTCGTCATGCTGGATATCCTCGTCGAATCCGCCTTTGCGCTGGTCCACCGTGGCTGGGGAGGGCTGATCGTGATCGAGCGCGAGACCGGGCTGCGGCATCTCTACGAGTCCGGGGTCGAGATGGATGCGCCGCTCAGGCCGGACATCGTTCAGGCCCTGTTCTGCCCCGAGGCGCCGATGCATGACGGTGCGATCATCGTCAACCGGGATGAGCGCGGAGGCCGCATCGTGGCGGCCCGGGTGCTGCTGCCGCTGGCACAGGCCAATGCCGTGCCGGGCGATTACGGCACCCGGCATCGCGCCGCCGTCGGCCTGACCGAGGAATCGGATGCGCTGGTCATCGTCGTGTCCGAGGAGACCGGGGAGGTCCATCTGGTCGAGGAGGGGCATCTGGGCGAGCCGCTGAGCAGTGCCGCTCTGCATCAGGAGCTGGCCGCACGCCTTGCGCCGCTGGTCAGCCATGGCGAAGCAGGTCGGGAGCAGGCCTCGTGAATCCGATGCGGTGGATGCGTCGCTTCAGTCTGCAGATCTGGTCCGTGGTGATCGCCGTGGCCCTGTGGTGGCAGGTGCATGGCCAGGGCGAGGGGTCGCTGCTCAGCATCGACGTGCCGCTGCAGGTGCAGGGGCTGCCGGCGGACATGGTCGTGGTCAACAATCTGCCGGATCGGGTGCGTTTGACGGTCAGCGGGCTGAAGGCACGCATGAAGGAGCTGCACCAGGAGGAGCTGATCGTGCCGCTGGATGTATCGGACATCGACAGCCCCGGCGTCGTCGAGCGCGCCCTGCAGGCGGAGCTGGTGCAGCTGCCGACGGGGCTTCGAATCGAGAAGATTCAGCCCGATCGCGTACAGCTGCAGGTGGACCGTGTCGTGACGCGCCTGGTGCCCGTGGCTGCGCGCCTGGAGCTTCCCGAGGGCTGGCTGGCCAAGGGCGTGAGCGTGGAGCCGGATCAGGTCAGCCTGATCGGACCCGAGGTCTGGCTGGATGCGCTCAAGCAGGTCGAAACGACCCCGATCCGTCCCGCGGATCCGAAGAACGGGCCGTTCGAGGTCAAGGTCGGCGTGGAAAGCCCGACGGGCAAGGCCATTCGGCTTGAGGATGCCAAGGTGCAGATTACCGTGCGCGGCCTGCTGATCCGGAAGCGGGAAGCGGAACAGACCGATGGAGGGAACCGATGAGAAGGTATTTCGGAACCGATGGCGTGCGCGGCACCGTCAACCAGGAGCCGATGACGGCCGAATTCGCGCTGTCGCTCGGGCGTGCTGCCGGGCATGTGCTGACGCGGCATCTGAACCATCGGCCGCACATCCTGATCGGCAAGGACACGCGCCTGTCCGGCTACATGATCGAATCGGCCCTTTGTTCGGGGCTGACGGCGCAGGGCATGAATGTGCTGCTGGTCGGGCCGGTGCCAACCCCTGCGGTGGCCTATCTGACCCGCAGCCTGCGGGCCGATGCCGGCGTTATGCTTTCGGCCTCGCACAATCCGGCCGGCGATAACGGCATCAAGTTCTTCGGCGCCGACGGCTTCAAGCTTCCCGATCAGGTGGAGATGGAGATCGAGGCCTGCCTCGAGAACATGCCACCGCTGCCGAAGGCGCTGGATATCGGCAAGGCGGCCCGCGTGGATGATGCGCGCGGCCGTTATATCGAGTTTCTCAAGGCATCGCTGCCCCGGGGCCTGCGCCTGGATGGACTGAAGGTGGTTGTGGACTGCGCCAACGGCGCGGCCTATGACGTGGCGCCGACGATTCTGCGCGAGCTGGGCTGTGACGTGGTTGCGATGCACGATCGCCCGGACGGCTACAACATCAACCTCGAATGCGGCTCCACGCATCCGGAAAGCATGATCGAGCGTGTCGTGGCCACGGGTGCCGATCTCGGGCTGGCGCTGGACGGCGATGCCGACCGGCTGATCGCCTGCGATGCCTCCGGCAGCATCATCGATGGCGATCGTGTCATCGCGATCCTGGCCGAGCAGGCGCTGCGTCATGGCCGGCTTTCCGGGGGCGGCGTGGTGACGACAATCATGAGCAACATGGGGCTGGAGCGCTATCTGGCGGAACTGGGGCTGACGATGCACCGCGCGGCGGTCGGCGATCGCTATGTGCTGGAGATGATGCGACAGACCGGTTGCAACATCGGCGGCGAGCAGTCCGGGCACATGATTCTTCTGGATTACAATACGACCGGCGACGGTCTGATGACGGCGCTGCAGCTTCTCTGCGCGATGGTCGAGCAGGACAGGCCGCTGGCCGAGATGGCGGCCGGCATGCAGCTGTTTCCACAGAAGCTCTGGAACATCGTGTTGCCCGAGCGTGTGGATGTGATGGCTGACGCGCAGGTGCAGGCCCTCGTTGCGCAGGCCGAGCAACGCCTGGCCGGCAGGGGCCGGGTCAATGTGCGCATGTCCGGCACCGAGCCGAAGCTCAGGATCATGGTTGAGGCCGAGGACGAGTCGCTGATGCTGGAAACCGGCGAGCAGCTGCAGCAGGCGATGAGCGCGCACCTGCTCTAGCTGGCGCGTCTGCTGATGCGCTCTACCTGCGGCTGATACGCAGGCGTATCAGCAGGCTCTGGCGGCCGATGCTGGAGCGCGAGGCCAGCAGCGCCCGGCCGAACCGGCGGGCCTCGTCATCCACGGCCGCCAGCGTGATCTCCCGGTCCAGCGGCACGGTGATCTCGGTGCTGGCGCCATGGATCTCGATGCTGTCCGGGGCATTCAGCCTCGGCGATCCATTCAGCCGCAGGTTGCCCGCATGACCGGGCGGCTGCTTCGGCGCCTGGGTCGTGCCGAGATCCAGCAGCATTTCCTCGCTTCCCGACAGGCGCGCCTGCTGGCGCTGCATCCACGGCGTGATACGCAAGCGCACGGCATCGTCTCCCGCCGGCCAGGCCCTTATCGTGAAGCCCGAGGTGATCGGCACGAACTCGACGCTGTCCACGTTCATCAGGCCGTAGCCGGAGAGCCAGACTCTCGTCTGGCGATCCACGGCCTGGATGCTTCCCGTTTCAATGCTGGCGTTCTTCCCGGCACTCAGGCGCAGGCGGAACTGCTGCATCGATGAACTTTGCAGCCGCCCGGAGCCCAGCGAGATGCGTGCCCAGCCGCCGCCAGCGCGATCGAGTCCGGCCTGGGCCGTCAGCTGCCGTAGCCGTTCGGCGGATACGGACTGCATCCGAACGCTGGCCGAAAACTGGGGTGCGGCCTGATCGAGCTTCGCAAGCAGCCTGCGAACCTTCGCAATGTGGGCCGCATCATCCTCGATGATCAGCAGACGCCGGGATGCAAGCACGGCCAGCCGACCATCGGCCGAAAGCTGGCTTCGGACTGCCGCTTCGGCCTCCTGCATCGGCAGGAAGCGTACCTCGATCGTTTCGGTCGCCGCCCATGCCTCGGCGCATGCGAGCATGCCGACGAGCAGAGCCGCGAATCCAAGGATCAGGGGATGGAATCGGCGGGAATTCATATAGTGCCCATTATCGCAGGGAAGCGGGACAAATTGAATCGCGGATTTCGGCCGATCTGTCTGTCGGAACCACACAAATTCGCTGGTCAAGCCAGACCGACTGGCTATCGGGCAAAAGCAGAACATGGCCAGGCAGA
>CAZDLB010000038.1:13699-15521 GCA_964505995.1 uncultured Zetaproteobacteria bacterium | reverse complement strand
AATACTTGACTAAAACACTCGGGTAAATAATATCCGAGCCCCAAGTAGGGGTATTCGCCCGCGGGCCAATCCGGCTGTCGTCGGCTCACCCGTTGTTGCGAGATCCCGAATACCGGGGCATCAGCCCCGTGCGGAGGTAGCCATGCGTCTGACCAGCAAGGGCCGATATGCCGTTTCGGCCATGGTGGATCTGAACAAGGAGCGCGACAAGGGTCCGGTGACGCTGTCCGCGATTTCCGAGCGGCAGTTCATCTCGCTTTCCTATCTGGAACAGCTGTTCCGCCGCCTGCGCGAGGCGGGGCTTGTCTGTTCGGTGCGCGGTCCTGGCGGCGGCTATCTGCTGGCCAGGCCGGCCAGCGAGGTTTCCGTCGCCGACGTCATTCGCGCGGTCGATGAGCCGGTGCGCACGACGATGTGCGAGAACGGCATGCGCGGCTGCCATCGCGGCAACCGCTGTGATACGCATCAGCTATGGGAGGCACTGGGGCAGCATATCTATCGCTTTCTCGATGCCGTGACGATCGAGCAGGTGACGAACAAGGAGGTCTTCCTCGATCAGGTCGAGCTGGGCCGTGTTCCGGACCATGTTGCCGGACAGGAACGCGTGAAGGTGGATATTCCCGTTGCAAAGGTATCTTGACGTCAATGCCACCTGTCCGCCGGTCGAGGCGGCGATTCAGGCGGCGGCCGATGCGGCGCGCCGGGCTCCGGGCAATCCGTCCAGCCTGCACTGGGCCGGTCGCGCCGCACGCCGCATCGTCGATGATGCGCGCGATGCGCTGGCGGAACATCTGGATGCCGAGGCCGGCAATATCGTCTTTACCTCCGGAGGCACCGAAGCGAACAACCTGGCCATCCACTCGGCCACGGTGAATGCCGAGCCGGGCAGGGTCGTCACGACGGCGATCGAGCATCCGGCTGTTCTGAAGCCGCTCGAGCGCCTGGCAGGGCAGGGCTGGGATGTCGTGCAGGTGCGGCCGGGCGATGACGGTGTCGTGCCCGCCGAAAGGATGATCGAGCATATCGATGGCGAGACCCGTCTGGTCTGCATGATGCTCGCCAACAACGAGAGCGGCGCGCTGCAGCCGGTGAATGCGGTGGCGCGGCATTGCCGTTCTCTGGGTGTGCCGATGCTGGTCGATGCGGTGCAGGGGCTGGGCAAGCATCGGTTCTCCTTCCGAGGGCTCGATGTCGATTTCCTGAGCCTGTCGGCGCACAAGATCGGCGGGCTTAAGGGGGTCGGCGCGCTGCTGGTGCGCCGCGGCGTGAAGGTGGTTGAGCTGGCTCCCGGCGGCGGGCAGGAGCGCGGGCGCCGCTCGGGTACGGAAAACGTGCCGGGCATTGCCGGTTTTGCCGCTGCCCTCGGCGTGATCGATTTCGAGCAGTATCGTCCGATCCGCGATGCCTTCGAGCGGCAGCTGCAAGAGGCGATGCCTGAAGCCAGGGTCGTGGCGGCCCAGGCCGAACGCGTGCCCAACACCTCGCTGGTGCTGTTGCCGGGCCTGGACGGCGAAACGCTGCTGATGCAGCTGGATCTGGCCGGCTTTGCGGTGGCCTCCGGTTCGGCCTGTTCCTCGGGCAAGCGCGAGGCCTCGCATGTGCTGCTCGCGATGGGGCTGAACGAGCAGCAGGCGCGCGGCTCGATCCGGGTCAGCTTCGGGCCGGGCACGGACCTCGAGGATGCCGAGGCGCTGGTTGCGGAACTGAAGCGGGTGCGCGAGCGGCTGCGCGGCATGGCGGGACTTGCGGCCTAAATGGAGGCCTGGATGGAGATGGCAATGAATGTGGATGAAGCATTGAATATCGAACTGACCCCGGCGGC
>CAZDLB010000038.1:5150-13599 GCA_964505995.1 uncultured Zetaproteobacteria bacterium | reverse complement strand
TTCTCCGTCTGACCGGCTTCACACTGCGGGGATTCCCTTTTCGCCGGATTGGGCTATGCTGACCGGCAGGTTTTGCAGGAGGGAATCATGACCAGTGTACTCCTATCCATTTCGGGCCACGATCGTCCCGGCATCGTGCGCGATGTCGGCGAGGCGATGCTGCATCTGAAGGCGAACATCGAGGATTCCTCGATGACGGCGCTGCGCGGTCGCTTCACGATGATGCTGATCGTGCGCCTGCCGGAGGATGCGAGCCTGGGCGAGCTGAAGGCGGCGCTGGCCGAGCTGGAGCAGCGCACGCGCCTGAGTGTTCAGTCGCAGGTTCTCAGTGACGAGGAGATGGCCGTCGAGGTGCCGGAGCCGGATTATGTGATCACGGTGCATGGCGCCGACCAGGTCGGCATCGTGCATGCGGTGGCCGAGGCGCTGGCGAGCCGCGGAATCTCGATTGTTGATCTGTCCACGCGCACGAAGAGCGGCGAGGAAGGCGATGTCTACATGATGGCGCTGGAGGTGCATGCCGGCGAACATGGAAGGGAGATCCGCCCGGCGATGGACGAGGTGGCCGGCAGGCTTTCGGTGGATATCGATGTCCATGAGCTGGATGACGGGCTGCTGTAGTTGCGACTCCGATGAGCGAGATTCTTACGCATCCGGATCCCCGGTTGCGACAGGTATGCGAACCCGTCGAGTGCTTTGACGAGAAGCTGGAGAGCGCGTTTGCAAGGCTGGAGGCGGCCATGCGGGCCGGACCCGGCGGGGTTGGCATCGCCGCGCCGCAGATCGGCCTGATGCGGCGCATCGTCGTCGTGGACTGCCGCGAAAGCCGGCGCCCGTGCAGGAACCATGGCCTGCTGTATCTGGCCAATCCGAGGATTGAACATGCCGAGGGCGAGGCGCTGGGCCGCGAGGGCTGCCTGTCGGTTCCCGACTGGGTCGGCATGGTGCCGCGGGCGCGGCGCATCCGGCTGAGCTATGAGGATATCGAGGGGCAGACGCGCGAGCTGGAATGCAGCGGTTTCGAGGCCCGTGTGATCCAGCATGAGGTGGATCACCTCGATGGTATCCTGTTCATCGACCGCGTGGTTTCGACCCAGGACCTGGTCCGCAGGATGGCCTGATACCGAAGAGGCGATCTTGTTCTGAAGGTTCTGTAACGGTCTGGATAGGGCGAACGTGGGCTAGTCGCCCGTGTGTTCCTCGTCGTCCGGGTGATGCTTCGATTTCAGCGGTGGCAGCGTGCCCGTGGTCATGGCCTTGGCCATGTCCTCGCCGACGATGTTGCGGATGGCCTCGAGTGAATGCTGCAGCTTGCGCTGCACGCAGGCATAGAGCGCATAGCCGAAATCCGAATAGCGCTTGCGCCAGGCCTCGACGGACTCGTTGCTGATCATCATCAGCCGAAGCGGTGTCAGCGCCGTGACCGTGGCCACATGCGCCTTGCCGGTAATCACCGAGATCTCGCCGACCTCGTCCCCGGAAGAGATGCGCGCAAAGACGATGCGCTTGTTTGGATCCTTCGGATGCTGCATCGAGGCCTCGGCTTCGCCGCCAAGCACGATGTACATGAAGCGGGTGTCGGTATCGCCCTCGCGGATCAGGGTTTCACCCGCGTTGAGGCTGAGGAAACGGGCGTTGTACAGGATGATCTCGCGCACGGCCTGCGGCAGCGTCGTGAACACCGGGTTCACGGCCAGCGCGCTGGCGGCGGCGCGACGCTCGGCCAGCTGCGTCAGTGAACGCTCGAATCGTTCGTTGGTCTTGATCGTTTCGCGGATCGCATCGGCCGGGATCGTGTACAGGACGGTCGGTTCGGTCGTACGCACCTCGGCTCCGGCCGGTGCGTCATACAGGATCGAGGCCTCGCCGAAGATCTCGCCCGGCGTGATCGAGCCGACCTCATAGATGTCATCGCCATGGCGCTTGTTCACCATCAGCATGCCGGATTTGACGAGATACAGCTCGCGAGCCTGCTGGCCCTCGGTGATCACCGGCACGTCGGCGGCGAGCTCCAGCACCGAGGCGATCGAGCGCAGGTAATGCAGCTCGTCCGGAAACAGCACGGCCAGCGAGGCGAACTCACGGCTGTCGAAATCCAGCGTCGGTTCTTCGTCAAATTTTGTTTCCATCAGGCTTAGTATGGATGCAGCGTTGGGCGCCTGCAAGCAAATCCGTGAACGGGACCGGGGGCTTGCAGCCGGGAAGGAGCGTTCTGAAGCGATGCGGTGGTGTGAAATGACGATGGACAGGAGGGAAGGCTGAATGCCGGAGCTTCCCGAGGTCGAGGTCGTTCGCGGCGGGCTTGAGCCGCTGCTGGTCGGTCGCAGGCTGCACTCGGCCGTCTGCCATCGTGATGGCCTGCGCTATCCGCTGCCCGATCTGTCGCGTCTTGAAGGGCGCTGCCTGACGGCGTTGCGGCGCCGCGCGAAGTATCTGCTGTTCGGTTTCGATGAGGATATGCTGCTGGCCTGGCATCTGGGCATGACCGGCCAGTTCCATGTGCTGCCGGAAGACAAGCCGCGCCAGCCGCATGAGCATGTGCGCCTGGTTTTCGACGATGGGCAGGCGCTGGTCTATCGCGATGCCCGCCGCTTCGGCTACGCCGGGCTGCTGGCCGCCCGGGATCTGGCCGGGCATCCGTGGTTTGCGAAGCTTGGTCCGGAGCCGCTGGAAGGTGATTTCGATGCCGCATATCTCGTGCAGGCCTGTCGCGGCCGGAAACGGCCGATCAAGTCGGTGCTGATGGATGCGCGCATCGTGGTCGGCGTCGGTAACATCTATGCCTGCGAATCGCTGTTTCGCGCCGGCATCCACCCGGCCCGCGCCGCCGGCCGGATCAGCAGCCTGCGGCTGGCGCGGCTGGTCGAATGCATCCGCGACGTGCTCACCGAGGCGGTTGCGGCCGGTGGCAGCAGCATTCGCGATTTCGTTCATGCCGACGGCAGGCCCGGCTACTTTGCGCATGATTTCCGGGTCTACGGCCGCGAAGGAGAGCCCTGCATCGTCTGCGGGGAACCCATCCGGCGGCTGGTTCAGGCGGGGCGCAGCAGCTTCTATTGTCGTGGCTGCCAGCGCTGATGCGGATGTGTAGCATGCGCCCGGTTTCCGATTTCTGGAGGTATCAGTGAAGCAGGCACTGGAAAAGGCATTGCAGCAGGCCGTGGAGAATCTGCTGGGCGATCATCCGCATGCGGCGCATCTGCGTGTGCAGCTGACGCGGCCGAAGGTGGCCGAGCATGGCGATTATGCATCCAATGTGGCCATGCCGCTGGCTGGCGTGCTCAAGCGCAGCCCGCAGCAGATTGCTGCCGATATCCTGGCGCAGGTTCAGTGGCCCGAGGCGGTGGAGGCGGCCGAGATCGCCGGACCGGGTTTCATCAATATCCGGCTGAAGAAGGCCAGCGAGGCTATCGTCCTGCGGCGCATCGTCGAGCAGGGCGCGGATTATGGCCGTGTGCCGCTGGCCGAGGATGCCGAGAAGGTGAATGTCGAGTTCGTGTCCGCCAATCCGACCGGCCCGATGCATGTCGGCCACGGGCGCGGCGCGGTGGTCGGCGACACACTGGCCAGCCTGCTGGCCGCCCGCGGGCGCGATGTGCAGCGCGAGTACTACATCAATGATGCCGGAAATCAGATCGGCGTGCTGGCCGAATCGGTCTGGCTGCGCATGCGTGAGCTTCAGGGCGAAAGCATCGAATTCCCGGACTCGGCCTATCCGGGCGAGTATGTCGTCGAGATTGCCCGCGGCATCCTCGCGCGCCATGCGTATCAGGATCTGCTGGCCATGGAGGAGGATGAGCGGCTGCATCTGATCGGACGGGAGGCCGTCGAGGCGAACATGGCGATGATCCGTGATGATCTGGCCGCGCTCGGCATTCACTTCGATCTGTACTTCTCCGAGCGCCAGCTGCACGAATCCGGGCGCGTGACCGAGCTGATCGAGAAGCTGAAGGCCGACGGCGTGGTCTATGTCGGAACGCTGCCGCCGCCGAAGGGCAAGGAGATCGAGGACTACACGCCGGTGGAGCAGCTGCTGTTCCGCACGACGGATTTCGGCGATGACGTCGACCGGCCTCTGGCCAAGCAGGACGGCACGCCGACCTATTTCGCCGCCGATATCGCCTATCACATGGACAAGCATCAGCGCGGATTCGACCGCATGATCGATGTCTGGGGAGCGGATCACGGCGGCTATGTGACGCGCGTTCAGGCGGCGATGAAGGCGCTGACCGGCAGGGAAGGTCAGCCGGACGTGCTGCTGGTGCAGATGGTCAACCTGACGCGCGACGGCCGACCGGTGCGCATGAGCAAGCGCGCCGGCACCTTCGTGACGCTGCGCGAGGTCGTGGATGAGGTGGGCGCGGATGCGGTGCGCTTCAACTTCATGACCCGCCGGGCCGAAAGCCAGATCGAGTTCGACCTGGAGATGGCCAAGCAGAAGAACGACGAGAATCCGGTCTATTATGTGCAGTATGCCCATGCCCGGGCGCAGGCGATCCTGCGCAGGGCGGCCGAGGAGGGCATCAAGCCCGAGGCCCCCGGCGACGTGGATGTGTCGCTGCTGACGGCGGATGAGGAACAGCGGCTGGTTGCCGATCTGCTGTCCTATCCGGAGATGCTGGACAAGGCGGCCGATCGCCTGGAGCCGTATCGCGTGGCCACGTGGGTGATGAAGCTGGCCGCCGATTTCCACGGCTTCTATCACAGGCATCGGGTCGTGACATCCGATGCGAAGCTGACCCAGGCACGCCTGCTGCTGGTCACCGCGGTCGGGCAGGTGATCCGCAACGCGCTGGGGATTCTGGGCGTTTCGGCCCCGGAGAGGATGTAGACAGGGCCGTGGCGCGCCGGGATTTCGCGCTGAACGAGGCGCCCAGCCGGCCCCAGGGGTCGGCCGTGTCGGCGCTGATGCCGGTGCTGGCCATCGTCATGGTGGCGCTGCTCTGCTTTGCCGCCGGCTACTGGTTCGGCCAGACGCAGGCGCCGAAATCGCAGCAGATGGATGCGGGTGATCGCGTTTCGCAGGCTGAATACGACAATCTGCATGCGCGGTTCATCGAACAGCAGAAACAGCTCGATGCCCTTGGGGTCGAGCTGGCGAAATGGAAGGCGCTGGCCAATCGCGATGCCAGCAGCAGGCTCGGCGAGCTGCAGTTCTACGAAACCCTGCCGAAACAGCCGGTGATGCCGGCGCCGCTGGCCTCCGCCACGGCCGGGAACCCGGCACCCGAAGCGGCCAGTCCGGAGAAGCCGGCGGGCGGTCAGGATCTTCTGGCGGGCATTATCGGCCGGGAGATGCAGAGCTTACGGCAAGGCGAGTATCGCATCCAGGTCGGCTCATTCCGCAGCCGCAGCGAGGCGGCGCCGCTGCGGAAGAAGCTGGAGGATGCGGGCTTTGCCAGCTTCAGCGAGGCCGTGGATCTGGGCGAGAAGGGGCGCTGGGTGCGCGTCTATGTCGGCCCCTTTTCCAGCCGGTCCCGCGCCGAGAGTACCCGGCGCGAGCTTAAAGAGCGCCTGAAGATCTCCGGACTGCTGCTGCGCAGGAAGTCCTGAGCCGATGACGGATGCGCGCTGGCCGCTGATCTGCGCCTGGGCGGAGCATCATCTCGGCCCGGGCGCGGACATCCGGCCATTGGCCGGCGATGCCTCGTTCCGCCGCTATTTCCGCGTCAGCGATGCCCGGGGGGACTCCTGGGTGCTGATGGATGCGCCGCCGGAGCACGAGGATGTCGCCCCTTTCCTGGCCGTGCGCGGCTGGCTGGAACATGCCGGGTTGAGGGTTCCGGCTTTGCGGGCCGAGGAGCGCGAGAACGGGCTGCTGTTGCTGGAGGATTTCGGTGATCGGACCTGGGCCGGTTTCCGCGCCGAAGGGGGCGAGCTTCACCCCCTGTTTGAGGATGCCCTGCACCAGCTGCGGCTGTTGCAGACAGCGGAGCCGGAGATGGAACTGCCGCGCTTCGATGTGCCGCGCATGCAGCGCGAATGCGACCTGTATCTTGACTGGTATCTGCCCAGGGTCGCCGGATACAGCCCGACCGGGGCCGAGCGCCGCGCCTTTCATCAGGCCCTGCTGCCGCACCTGCAGGCCCTGGCCGGTCTGCCGGCCGTGCCGGTGCATCTGGATTATCACAGCCGCAATCTGATGCTGCCGCCGGATGGATTGCCGCTGGGCATCATCGATTTCCAGGACGCGGTCATCGGCCCTCCGACCTACGATCTGGCCTCCCTGCTCTATGACTGCTACCAGGATTATCCCGAAGAAGAGCGGCGGCGATGGAGCCAGGGGTTCTTCCAAACGCTGCCGAAGTCCATCGCGCAAGACTTTGCAGGCTTCGAACACTGGCACCGGATGCTGCGTCTGACGGCGCTGCAGCGGCACATCAAGGCCATCGGCATCTTTGCGCGCCTGGCCCATCGCGACGGCAAGCGCCAGTTCCTCGACGAGATCCCGCTGACCCGCAGCCATCTGCTCGAGGAGCTGGAGTGGCTGGGCATCGCCCGCGAGGCAATGCCGCTGCTCTGGATCGGCCCCGATAATGCTTGCCGGAATCCCCGAGGGGCGTAGGGTCGCCCTTTTCTTCAAGGAGGTCCCCATGCAGATTGCCAAGGACAAGGTAGTATATATCGATTACACGCTGACCAATGATGCCGGCGAGGTGCTGGATACCAGCGAGGGCCGTGAGCCGCTGGCCTATCTGCATGGCGCGCAGAACATCATTCCCGGCCTGGAGCGGGAGCTCGAAGGGCACGGCAAGGGCGATTCGCTGAATGTCACGGTGGAGCCGGCCGATGGCTATGGCGAGTACAGCGAGCAGCTGACGCAGGTGGTGCCGCGCAGCATGTTCGAGGGAGTCGACGAGATCGAGGTCGGCATGCAGTTTCAGGCCGAAACCCCGGGCGGGGTGCAGGTGATCCGCATCGCCGCCGTGGACGGCGAGAACATCACCATTGACGGCAACCATCCGCTGGCGGGCCAGCGTCTGAACTTCGCGGTCACCGTGACCGATGTGCGCGATGCGACGGCCGAGGAGCTGCAGCATGGGCATGTGCATGGCCCGGGCGGCCATCACCACTGAGCTTCGCCGATAGCAAATGAAGAAGCCGCCTTATGGCGGCTTTTTTTATGGGGTTCCGCATTTGGGAGCGGATCAGTTGTTGATGCAGGCCTTCAGGTGGGTGTCGACCTTCAGGATATGGTTGACCAGCCAGCTGACCAGAAAGTCGTGCAGCTTCTTGATCAGGTCCTCGCTGGCCCCCTCGATCTCGAAGCGCTGCAGGTAGTGCTTGTACGCCGCCAGCAGCTTGTCGTGCTGTTCCTGATTCTTCTTGGCCACCGGACATTTCTTCTGCCGCATGCAGATTTCCTCGTAGCAGAAGTGGCTGCGGGTATAGATGCCGAGGTGGTTGAGAAACTGGCGCAGATAGTCCTCGGTGACCCCGGTTTTCATGTGCTCCTCGAGTTCCTGCAGATACTGGAACAGCAGCTTGTGCTGGGAATCGATCTCGGCGTCACCGGTCGAATACTCATCACTCCATGCAATGGCCATATACCCTCCTGGTGGCTAGTCGGCCGGCTGCCATCATAACCGAATGGCCTGGCCGGTCAAAGCCGCGCCCGGCCTGTGTCAGCGGCGCAGGCGATACCATTGCGCCTTGCGCGTCAGCCAGAACTGGCGGAATTCCTCCTCGCTGACCTCTTCATCCTGATTGGCGTCCATGGACCTGAAACGGTCCTCGGCCCGCTGGTTGACCATGGCCATGTATTCGTCGAACGATACGCCCTCGCTGGCGTCGGTATCCAGTTCCATGAAGCGCAGCACGATCCGGTCCGTCGGTGACAGCGGGCCGCCAGGCTTCTCGCTCTGCGTTTTCCCGCTTGCCGCTTCGCTCGCCGCTGCCGGCTGCTGCGCCGGGGCGGGCGGCTGGGCGTGGGCGGCTGCCGAGATGGCGAAAGCAAGGCACACAAGGCCGATGCGAAGGCTGTTGGCGATTGGCATGATTCCTCTCCGAAGCTGGGATACTTTGCCATCCTAGGGAAGCGGCGGCATCATATCCAGATTCTGCGGCGGCAGGAAATCTTCGGGGATGTTCCCGGGAGCAACGAGGGGAGTAACGTGAAGGCCTATCTTGATCTGATGCGGCATGTCCGCGATCACGGCGTGGACAAGGGAGACCGGACGGGCACCGGCACCCGCTCGGTGTTCGGCTACCAGATGCGTTTTGACCTCAGCCGGGGCTTTCCGCTGGTCACGACGAAGAAGGTGCATCTGAAATCGATCATCCATGAGCTTCTGTGGTTTCTGAAGGGGGAGACGAACCTGGCCTATCTGCACGAGCATGGCGTCACAATCTGGGATGAATGGGCGACGGAATCCGGCGATCTGGGGCCGATCTACGGCTATCAGTGGCGCAGCTGGCCGGCGCCGGACGGCCGCCATATCGACCAGAT
>CAZDLB010000038.1:0-5050 GCA_964505995.1 uncultured Zetaproteobacteria bacterium | reverse complement strand
CATGGCGCTGGCGCCCTGCCATGCGTTCTTCCAGTTCTATGTCGCCGAGGGCCGGTTGTCCTGCCAGCTGTATCAGCGCAGCGCCGACATCTTTCTCGGCGTGCCGTTCAATATCGCTTCCTATGCGCTGTTGACGATGATGGTGGCGCAGGTCTGCGATCTGGAGCCGGGCGACTTCGTGCATACCTTCGGCGATGCGCATCTGTATGCCAATCACAGGGAGCAGGTCGAGACGCAGCTGGCGCGCGATCCCTATCCGCTGCCGTCGATGCGTCTGAATCCGGACGTCCGGGACATCTTTGCCTTTACCTTCGAGGACTTCGAGCTGAGCAACTATCAGTGCTACCCGGCCATCCGGGCGCCAATCGCCGTCTGAACGATCGTGATCTCGCTGATCTGGGGGCAGGACGAGAACGGCCTGATCGGCCGCAACAACCGGCTGCCGTGGCATCTTCCGGCCGACATGACCTGGTTTCGCAGGCAGACGATGGGCAAGCCGGTGCTGATGGGGCGCAAAACCTATGAGTCCATCGGCCGGCCGCTGCCCGGACGCACGAACATCGTCCTGACGCGACGGGATATCGCGATTCCGGGATGCAGCGTCGTGCATTCCCTGCCCGAGGCCCTGCAGCTCTTCGAGGCCAGCGGTGCGGAGGAGCTGATGGTCATGGGAGGGGCGGAGATCTATGCGCTGTTCCTGCCGGAAGCCGACCGACTGTACATGACGCTCGTGCATCATGCCTTCGAGGGCGATGCGTGGTTTCCCGATTTCGATCGCAGCGCCTGGCTCGAGACGCATCGCGAGGATCATCCGCCCGATGCGAAGAACCCCTATGCCTACAGCTTTCTGATCATGGAGCGCATCTGAGATGGATGCGAAGCGATACCATCTGTTTCTGCTGGCGGCATTCATGCTGGTGCTGGGCTGGTCGGCCTGGCGTCCGCATGACTATTTCACCTGGATACTCGAGGTGTTTCCGGCCCTGATCGGCCTGCTGATCCTGCTGTTGACCTACCGGCGTTTCCGGCTGACGGATCTGAGCTATACGCTGATCCTGATCCACAGCGTCATTCTGATGATCGGCGGCCACTACACCTATGCCGAGATGCCGCTGTTCAACTGGCTGCGCGACAGCTTCGATCTGGCGCGCAACTACTACGACCGGGTCGGCCATGTGGCCCAGGGCTTCATCCCGGCGATTATCGCGCGCGAGATCCTGCTGCGGCTGAGTCCGCTTAAGCCTGGCAAGTGGCTGTTCTTCATCGTCACCTGCATCTGTCTGGCGATCAGCGCCTTCTATGAGCTGCTGGAGTGGTGGGTGGCGCTGGCCAGCGGCGATGAGGCCGTCGCCTTCCTGGCCACCCAGGGCGATGTCTGGGATACCCAGTGGGACATGTTCCTGGCGCTGATTTCGGCGATGGCGTCCCTGCTGCTGCTCGGCCGCTATCACGACGCCCAGCTGCGGCGGCTGAGTGACTAGCGCGGCGAAAGCGGCCGCAGCCATTCGCAGAGCTGCATCAGCGGCAGACCGATCAGGGCGGTCGGATCGGGGCAATCAAAGCGTTCGAACAGCGCGATGCCCAGCGATTCGGACTTGAAGCTGCCGGCGCAGTCGAGCGGCCGGTCGATCTCGACATAGCGGCGGATCTCATCGCCGGTAAGCCGCCGGAAACGGATGCGGCACGGCAACATCGCATAGCGGCTTGCCTCGGCATCCACGAGGCAGACGCCGGTCATGAAGCATGCCTCCCGGCCGGCGAGAAAGCGCAGCTGCTCAACGGCGCGCTCGAAGCTTCCGGGTTTGCCGAGGATGCGGTCCTCACAGACTGCGATCTGGTCCGAGGCGATGATGCGGGCATGCGGCAAGCGCGTCCTCAGGCTCTCCGCCTTGCCCAGCGTATTGATGCGGACGAGTTCTTCCGGCGGCAGCGAGGCATCGGCGCATTCGTCGAAGCATGGATCATAGGTTTCGAACGGCAGCCCAAGCCGGCTCAGAAGCTTTGCGCGATACGGAGACGTCGAGGCCAGCATCAGCGGCCCGCATGCCTGGGATTCAGCCATGCAGGATCAGATGGTTCCAGACAAAGAACGCGATCGCGGCCAGCGAATCGCGCGCCCAGGCCGGCCAGAGCCACCAGTCGTCGCGTCCCTGCCACAGGCGGCGGCCGGAGCGCAGCGCATGCAGCGCAAAACAGCTGGCCAGGATCAGCGCGCCCTGTTCCAGCCTCAGGCTGATCGAGACGCCCAGGCTCGCAAACAGCACCCACAGCGCGGCAAACATCGGCGACAGGCTGCTCTGGCGGTAGCCAAGCACCGAGTCCGCCGACACCGCACACAGCAGCAGCGCGATGCCGGCGGCGAGCCAGATGCGCTGGATGTCCACCGACGGATTCAGACTGGCCTCGCCCCAGAGGCTGAGCGGCCAGACGATCACCGGCAGCAGCAGCGCCGCGCTGATCGCGGCATAGACGAAGCGCGGGCTGATGACCTTCGTCTCGGCCGGGCTGCCTGCGGAAGTCTTGTCCTCAGAAGGATGGCTCATCGTCGTCCGGGATCGGCGCGGGTTCGCCGGCGATGCGATAATCGCCGGCGGCCCAGTGGCCGAGATCGATGATGCGGCAGCGTTCGCTGCAGAATGGAAAATCCGGTGCATCGCGTTGCACCGGCCGGCGGCACTGCGGGCAGCGGAAGGCTGGTTGCTTCTGTTTCATGGTCATGCCACCGGAACCAGCATCATTGCGTAGTCGATGTCCTCGTGGACCTCGGCCGGCGGCTGTCCGGGCTGCCAGCGCTGAAAGCGCAGCCGGATGGCATGCCGGTTGCCGGACACATTCGGCACGATGCCGGCGGCCACGTCCTCCTGCTTCAGCCCGATCACGAGCAGACCGAACACGGTGCCGCGCTCCGGCGTGATCTGACCACAGCCCTCGGCGGCCACGGCGGGCTGCCATTGCACATAATCGTTGAGCATTCCATCCAGCTCCGAGATGGCCTGCTCAAGCGGCTGCAGCATCTGCATCAGCCGCCCGGCCTCGGAGGCATAGCCGGGCCAGAGAGCCGCCAGGCTCTGGGGCAGGGCCGGCTTGTGGCCAAGCCAGTCCTGCTTCTTCAGCGCATTCAGGCAGGCATTGATCAGCGCGTCGCGACCAAGGAAATCCCATGCTTCGGTCAGCCCCTGCTGCAGGGTCTGGGCATGTCCGTCAAGCCTTTCACAGGTCTGCTCGATCGCCTGCCGATACTGCGGCGATTCCTCGGCCAGTTGCTGCAGGTGCTCCTGCATCGCCAGAATCAGCGCGATCAGTTCCGGCAGCGCGTTCTTGCGCCCCTGTTCACCCAGCAGCGAGGCGCGCAGGTCGCAGGCGGCCAGCAGCCATGGCCTCGTCTGCTGCGTCTGCCAGGCCTGCCGCAGTTCCACCATCGCATCGCGCAGATCGAGATAGGCGCGCATGCGTGGGGTCAGCGCAAAGGAAAAACGGACCATGTCAGTCACCCGGCGCCTCCTTGGATACCTGCTCGGGAAGGGATGAGGCATCGACCACCCTCCAGAAGCGGTCGGCAACCCGGGTCCAATCCTGCCAGCGATTGGCCGAAACGACCACGATGGCCGCTTGCTTCCGGGCCTGGGTCGCAAGCCGGGCCGCAAAATCCATGGCTTCGGCCTGGGACAGTGCATCACAGGGCGCATCCAGCAGCATCAGATCCGCCCCGGCCAGCTGCATGGCGGCCATCGTCAGCCGCAAACCCTGCAGCCGGCTCAGCCCTTCGATGTCCTGGCCCGGATCGAGCCCGTCCAGCCCCCAGTCGTCAAGGGCCTGGCGCAGCTGCTGTTCATCGGGGCGGACCTTCAGGCCGAACTCGAGCTCCTCACGGACACAGCCGCCGAGCCACAGCGGTGGATGGCGATCGAAACGCAGCCGGATGACGCAGTCGTCCAGGCCTGTGCGCTCAAGCCGCATGCCGGCCGGCATCGCCTCGAGGCCCGCCAGCCGGGACAGCCAGGCGCTCTTGCCCGGACCGCCGATAAGCACGATGAGTTCGCCGGCCTGGGCGACAAGCTTCCGGTTGCCTGCGTCCAGCTCAAGCCGCCAGCGGGAAGGCTTCACTGGCGAAGAAGAATTGGAGCGGGTGAAGGGAATCGAACCCTCGTATTCAGCTTGGGAAGCTGATGTTCTACCATTGAACTACACCCGCGCGATCAATCAGGCCGCTTCCGGACTCTCAACCTGCCAGATCAGTTGCCCCCCGCTTTCGCGATGGATGCGCTCCATCAGCGCCCTGTGCGCGTCTTCCTCCTCAGGAGCGATGGGAGGCGACGGACGTTGCATGATGCGTGCCGTTTCAGCCTGCTCATCCCGCCCCCGGGCCTGTTCGGGCAGCTGCACGAAGCTGGCAGCCGGCTGGCTGGGGATGTCCATGCCCAGCGAAAACTGGCGTCCGCCGGTCATGGCCAGATAGACCTCGGCCAGCAGCTCCGAGTCGAGAAGCGCGCCGTGAAGTGTACGATGGCCGCGATCGATCCGGTAGCGATCGCAGAGCGCATCCAGGCTGTTGCGCTGATTCGGATGGCGTTTCCTGGCATAGGCCAGCGTGTCGATGACCGGCACATCCTGGATATCCGGCAGCCCGGCCTCCCGCAGCTCGGTCATGATGAAGCCGAGGTCGAACGAGGCATTGTGGATGACCAGCGTGGCCCCGTCGATGAAGTCCAGGAAATCCTCAGCGATCTCCGGGAAACGGGGGCAGTCGCGTACCTTCGCATCGTCAATGCCGTGGATGCGGACAACCTCGGCCGGGATCGGGCGTCCCGGATTGAGGTAGTGATGGAAGACGCGGTCCCTGCGGATATGGCGCTGATGCACCTCGATGGCGCCGATCTCGACCATGCGGTCGCCACCCTGTGGCGAAAGGCCGGTGGTCTCGGTATCCAGCATGATCAGGCGCATGATGCAAGTATAGCTGCGTGGACGCGCTTGCCAATCCCGGAACTGCTACGGTGTTAGCAACAAATAGACCTGTCCGTTTTTGTAGCACATGAGTTGTCCGCTTTGT
>CAZDLB010000037.1:12538-16062 GCA_964505995.1 uncultured Zetaproteobacteria bacterium | reverse complement strand
AAGGATGGAACCACGATGAATGAGCAGAATCCCGGCCGCGGGGTCTCGCCGGGTCCGCTGTCCCCGAGAATCTCCATCTATCGCTGGCGGCTGACGATGGTGGCCAGCCTGGCCCACCGGGCCAGCGGCCTGGTGCTGGTGCTGTTCGTGCCGCTGTATCTGTGGCTGCTGCACGGCATGACCGGCAGCCCCGAGGACTTCGATCGCGCCCAGGCCTGGATGCATTCGCTTCCCGGCAAGATATCGCTGTGGCTCGTCGGCGTGGCGCTGATCTATCATTTCTGCAACGGCATCCGTTTTCTGGCGCTCGATGCCGGCTGGGGCGAAAGTCGCGAGGCCATGCGCGCCACGGCCCGGCTGGTGCTGGGCCTGACGCTGGTGGCCGCCGTCGTGCTGGCGGTGTTGCTGTGAAGCTGACGAAGGAACCGGGCGCGGCGCACAGCGGGCTGGACGACTGGTACTGGCAGCGGCTGTCGGCCGTCGTGCTGGCGCTGTTGCTGCCGCTGCCGTTCGCGCTGATCGTTTCCGTCTACGCCGGCGGTGTGGATCAGCTGGGGCTGCTGGATCTGCTCGATCATTTCGTCTCGCGCCTGCTGCACACGATTCTGATCATGGCGCTGATCGTGCATGCCTACATGGGGCTGAAGGTCATCTTCGAGGATTACGTGCCCGTCATCGGCTGGCGGGTGACATTGATCGCCGGCATGCTCGTCGTGATGTCCGGCTTCGGCATCTGGTGGCTGGCCATCATCTGGGCCTGGGGTGGATAATATGTCCTATTTGTCGACGGACAGGGTCGAGCATCATTTTCACGATGTCGTGATCATCGGCTCCGGCGGGGCCGGCATGCGCTGTGCCCTGCAGCTGGCCGATGCCGGCCATCGCGTGGCGGTGATCACGAAGGTGCTGCCGACGCGCTCGCACACGGTGGCCGCGCAGGGCGGCATCAATGCCTCGCTGGGAAACGTCAGCTCGGATCACTGGCTGTGGCACATGTACGATACGGTCAAGGGCTCGGACTATCTCGGCGATCAGGATGCGATCGAATATCTGTGCCGGGCCGCGCCGCGGCTGGTGCGCGAGCTGGAGCATCAGGGCGTGCCGTTCTCGCGGCTGGAGAACGGCCGCATCTACCAGCGACCGTTCGGCGGGCAGTCGCGCGAATTCGGCGAGGGCGGACAGGCGGCGCGGACCTGTGCCGCAGCCGATCGCACCGGCCATGCGATCCTGCACACGATGTATCAGCAGAACCTCCGCGCCGGCACGCATTTCTTCCAGGAGTTCTTTGCGCTGGACTTGATCACCGACGATGAGGGCTGTCACGGCGTGATGGCCTGGGATATCGCCAGGGGCGAGTTCCATCTGTTTCAGGCCAAGGCCGTGATTCTGGCCACGGGCGGGGCCGGGCGCATCTTCCGCGTGACGACGAACGCCCATATCTGCACCGGCGATGGCGGGGCGCTGGCGCTGGCCGCCGGTCTGCCGATGGAGGACATGGAGTTCTTCCAGTTCCATCCGACCGGCATCGCCGATGTCGGCCCGCTGATCACCGAGGGCGTGCGCGGCGAGGGGGGCTATCTGATCAATGCCGAGGGCGAGCGCTTCATGGAGCGCTATGCGCCGACGGCGAAGGATCTGGCCAGCCGCGACGTCGTTTCGCGCGCCATTGCCCAGGAGATCCGCGAGGGGCGCGGCTGCGGCCCGGACCGGAATCATGTGCTGCTCAAGCTCGATCATCTGGGACGGGACGTGATCATGTCGCGGCTGCCGAACATCCATGAACTGGCATTGCGCTTTGCCGATGTGGACTGCACGAAGGAGCCGATCCCGGTGCAGCCGACCGCGCATTACACGATGGGCGGCATACCGACGAACCGCTTCGGCGAGGTTGTCCATCCCAGGGGCCGGGACAAGGAGGCCGTTTTTCCCGGCCTGTATGCGATCGGCGAGGCGGCCTGCGTGTCGGTGCATGGCGCCAATCGGCTCGGTGGCAATTCGCTGCTGGAGATCGTCGTCTTCGGACGCGCCTGCGGCAATCGGGTCATGCAGCGGTTGCAGGAGCAGCGCTATCATCACCCGGTGCATCAGGATTCATGGCAGAAGGGGGTTGAACGCGTCGAGCGCTGGCTCGGGGCCGCGGCTTCCGGGCGCAAGGGCGAATCGGTGGCCGAGATCCGGCTGAAGATGCAGACGATCATGCAGGAGCATTTCAGCGTCTATCGCACCGAGAAGGTCATGGCCGAGGGCGTGCAGCATCTGGAGGAGCTGGCCGCAGCCCTGCCCGATGCGGTGATCAGCGATGCCGGCCGCATCTTCAACACCGAGCTGATCGAGGCGATGGAGCTGGAGAACCTGATGAGTCTGGCCCGGGTCACGGCCGCGGGGGCGCTGGCGAGGACCGAATCGCGCGGCGCGCATGCGCGCGACGACTATCCCGAGCGCGATGATTCGAACTGGCTGAAGCATACGCTGGCCAGCCTCGATGGCGGCAAGGTGAAGCTGGCCTACAAGCCGGTGCGCATGCAGCCGATGACGGTGGAATCCTTTCCGCCGAAGGCGAGGGTGTACTGATGAGCGAGCTGATCCGTCTGTCGGTCTTCCGCTTCGATCCGGAGAAGGACGACAAGCCCTACATGCAGGCCTACGAGGTGCCGGTGACGAAGCCCGGCATGAAGCTGCTGGATGCGCTCAATCACATCAAATGGCATATCGACGGCACGCTGAGCTATCGCCGCTCCTGCGGCGAGGGCGTCTGCGGCTCGGACGGCCTGAACATCAATGGCGTCAACGGTCTGGCCTGCATCACGCCCATCGCCGGGCTGAAGCAGCCGATCCATGTGCGACCGCTGCCGAGCATGCATGTGATCCGCGATCTGGTCGTGGACATGGATCATTTCTTCGACCAGTACCGCCAGGTGCGCCCCTGGCTGCAGACGGACAGGCCGACGCCCGAGCATGAGCGATTGCAGAGTCCGGACGAGCGCGCCCAGCTCGACGGGCAGTACGAATGCATCCTCTGCGGCTGTTGCACGACCTCGTGTCCGTCCTGGTGGTGGAACGGCGACCGTTTCCTCGGGCCGGCGGCGCTGCTTCAGGCCAATCGCTGGATCGTGGATTCCCGCGACGAGGCCACCGGCGAGCGTCTGGACATGCTGGAGGATGCGTTCCGGCTCTATCGCTGCCATCAGATCATGAACTGCATGGAGGCCTGTCCGAAGGAGCTGAATCCGACGGCGGCCATCAATGCCATCAAGCGCAAGCTTCTCGCCCGCAAGTCCTGATTCTCGGCCATGCACGTGTCGGAATTCCAGATGCGCAGGATGCGCTATCGGCTGAACCGGCAGGGCATGCTGGAGCTGGATGCCTGGCTGGCGCCGCTTCTGCAGGCCGATTTCTCCGATGCCTCGGTGGCCGCGGCCGTGGAGGAGCTGCTCAGGGCCGAGCCGCCCGAGCTGCAGGCGATGATGCAGGGCGATGTTCCGATCCCCGACGCGCTCAGGCCATGGCTGAAGCGATGATGCGCC
>CAZDLB010000037.1:0-12438 GCA_964505995.1 uncultured Zetaproteobacteria bacterium | reverse complement strand
GGGCGATGTTCCGATCCCCGACGCGCTCAGGCCATGGCTGAAGCGATGATGCGCCCGGGGCTGCGTCTGGGCCTGATGCTGGCGCTGTTTGCGGTATCGGGCTGCTCGGCCGCTTCCGGGCCTTCCGCGCCACCGGCCGATGCGCCGGCCTCGCCGCTGGTGTTCGAGCCGCCGGAGCTGGACATGGGGCAGGTGCGTGAGGGCGAGAAGGCCGTGGCCCGGCTGCTGGTGCGCAACTCCGGGGATGCCATCGAGAACATCGTCGAGCTGACAACCTCCTGCGGCTGCTCGGTCGCCGAGCCGGAGCAGCGGATCGTGATGCCCGGAGGCTTCACGACGGTGACGGTGAGCATCGACACCTTCGCCAAGCAGAACGCGGTTCGCAAGTGGGTGGAGCTGACCGATGCGCATGGACGCAAAAGCCGTGCGATTCTGCATCTTCGGGTGCTGGAGAATCCGCATCTGCAGGCGGGAAACCGCAGCATCTTCTCCGGCCAGTGCGCCGCCTGCCATGCCGAGCCGGCCAGAGGCAAGCGTCAGGGACCCGAGATTTACGCGGCCGTGTGCGCGATGTGCCATGGTGAGGATGGCAAGGGGGGCTATGCTCCCGCGCTTGTCGGCCATGAGAATGCCGAGGCGCTGGCGATACTGATCGCGCAGGGCACCGGCAGCCGGCACATGCCCGGCTTTGCGCGCCAGCGCGGCGGTCCGCTGAGCCCGGAACAGATCGAGGCGCTCAGCCGCTGGCTTGCCGGGCTGGGCGATAGCGAGCGTCGCTGAAGCTGGACGATTTGCCGCCAAAACGGTATAAATCGGCCTCCAATTCAGAGGGGATCACGATGAAAAAAGAACTTGTTATTGCACCATCCATCCTGTCGGCAGATTTCGCCGATCTCGGCGCCGAGGTTCGCGCCGTGGACGAGGGCGGCTGCGACTGGATTCATTTCGATGTCATGGACGGCTCGTTCGTGCCGCCGATCACGATTGGCGACAATGTCTGCAAGGCCATCCGTTCGCATACCGAAAAACCGATCGACGTGCATCTGATGGTCAACCATCCGGAAACGCAGGTGGAGGCCTTCGCGAAGGCCGGCGCGGATATCATCACCGTGCATCAGGAGGCCTGCATCCATCTTGAGCGCACATTGCAGCTGATCCGTTCGCTGGGCAAGAAGGCGGGTGTGAGCCTGAACCCGGCCACGCCGGTCTCGACGATCCGGCACGTGCTGCACTGCGTGGATCTGGTGCTGCTGATGAGCGTGAACCCGGGCTACGGCGGCCAGTCCTATATCCATGCGGTGACCGACAAGATCCGCGAGGCGCGCCAGATGCTCGATGATGCCGGCTGCGATGCCTGGCTCGAGGTGGATGGCGGCGTGAACGCGTCCACCGTGGCCGAGGTGACCGGCGCGGGCGCCGATGCGATCGTGGCCGGATCGGCCGTGTACAACAAGCCGGACTATGCCGCGGCGATTGCCGAACTGCGCGAGCTGGCGCAGTAGGGGGAGGCGGCAGCCTCCGGGAGAGGCCGGTTCGTAAGGCATAAAAAAAGACCGCATTTTTTTGCGGTCTTTTTTTATGCTTCCAATGCATTGACGAAGCGCGCAAGGGCTGCTAGCCATGCGGCTCGTGAAATTTTCGTGAAGGTTTCTTCATGCACAACCAAGGGAGGAGGTAATATGACAGATCAAGCCGATCAGTCGCGGCGCAATTTCCTTTATATTGCTGCCGGCGGCATGGGCGCTGTCGCGGCCGGTGCCACCGTGGTTCCGTTCATCGGAAGCATGCTGCCCGCCGCCGATACGCTGGCCGCATCCAAGACCGAATTTGACGTATCCACCGTCGAGCCTGGCCAGCTGGTGGTGATCCAGTGGCAGGGCAAGCCGGTGTTCGTCGTTCACCGCACGCCGGAATACCTGGCCGAGGTCGACGGGCATGACGACATGCTCAAGGATCCGAACTCCGAGGCCATCGAGGAGGTGTCCGCCGAGTGGATGACGCCGGAGAACCGCAAGTACCGGGCCATCAAGCCGGAATACCTGATCGTCGTGGCCAGCTGTACGCATCTGGGCTGCATCCCGCTGTTCAAGCCGACCAAGGGTCGCAAGGACTGGGGTGATTCGGTGCCGGAGAACTGGCCGGGTGGCTGGCATTGTCCATGCCATGGTTCGCTGTACGACATCTCGGCGCGCGTGATCAAGGGCTCGCCTGCGCCGCACAACCTGCACCTGATGCCGTACAAGTACATCAGCGACACCAAAGTCGTGATCGGATAAGGGAGGGGAGACGTGCTTGAAAAAATCATGAAAACCAAGCTGTTTGCCTGGATTGACGAGCGCACCGGTGCCGAGGCGCTCATCAAGTCGCAGCTGACGGAATATCCGGTGCCGAAGAACCTGAACTACATGTGGAACTTCGGCTCGCTGGCGCTGCTGGTGCTGACGCTGCAGATTCTCACCGGCATCTTCCTGGCGATGTACTACAAGCCGAGCGCGGCGCTGACCTATGGTCATTATACCGTCGCCTTCGATTCGGTCGAGCGCATCATGCGCGATGTCGATTTCGGCTGGCTGATCCGCTACATGCATGCGGTCGGCGCTTCGGCCTTCTTCGTCGTGGTCTATCTGCATATCGCTCGCGGCCTGTACTACGGTTCCTACAAGGGGCCGCGCGAGCTGCTGTGGATCATTGGTGTTGTGATCCTGCTGATCATGCAGGGCGCAGCCTTCTTCGGCTACCTGCTGCCCTGGGGTCAGATGTCCTTCTGGGGCGCGACGGTGATCACGAACCTGTTCGGTGCGTTGCCGGTGATCGGCGATTTCCTGCAGCAGGTGCTGCGCGGCGGCTTCTCGGTCGGCGATCCGACGCTGAACCGCTTCTTCTCGCTGCACTATCTGTTCCCGCTGCTGCTGGCGGCCATCGTCGGCGGTCATATCCATGCGCTGCATGTCGTGCATTCGAACAACCCGACGGGCCTGGATGTGCACGAGGGCAAGGGCACGATTCCGTTCCATCCGTACTACACGGTCAAGGATGCGTTCGGTGTCGGCGTGTTCCTGACGATCTACTGCTACATCGTGTTCTTCAACCCGCAGATGGGTGGCTACTTCATCGAGGTGGACAACTACGTGCCGGCCAACAACCTGCAGACGCCGGCGCATATCGCCCCGGTGTGGTATCTGACGCCGTGGTACACGATCCTGCGCTCGTTCGAGAGCAAGCTTCTGGGCGTGCTGGCCATGGGCGCGTCGCTGGCGATCCTGTTCGTGCTGCCGTTCCTGGATCGCTCCAAGGTGCGCTCGGCACGCTATCGTCCGGTCTACCGGCAGATGGTCCTGCTGTTCTTCGTCTGCGTCATCGTTCTGGGTTACTGCGGTCACTCCGCGCCGACCCCGACGCTGAAGCTGATCGGACAGCTCGCGACCACCTATTACTTCGCCTTCTTCCTCTTGCTGCCCTTCGTGCACAAGTTCGAGAAGACCAAGCCATTGCCGGAGGAGATCTGAGATGACGTTGAAGCAACTATGGATTGCAGCTGCCGCTGCGCTGACGCTGGCAACGCCCCAGCTGGGCTGGGCCAATGAAGGTCACGGTGCGCATCTGAAGCATGCCGAGATCGATGTGACCGACCAGGAGCAGATCCGACGCGGTCTGGAGGTATTCACGACCGTCTGCATGGGCTGCCACTCGGCCAAGTACGTCACCTACAAGGGGCTGATGGACTATCCCGAGATCGGCATCAGCCGTGAACAGGTGGACGAGCTGCGCGGCGACAAGCCGCTGACCGCGGGCCTGATCACGGATCTGGCGCCCGAGGATGCCGAGGTCTCCTACGGCAAGGTGCCGCCGGATCTGTCGGTGATCGCCAATGGCCGTCGCGGTGGCGCGGACTACATCTACTCGATCCTGACCGGATTCGAGCATGACCCGGCCGGCAAGGTTCCCGATGGCAACTACAACAAGTATTTCCCGGGCAACCGTATCGCGATGCCGGATCCGCTGGGCTGGCTGGACCATGATGCGGGCGACACCGAGGAGCTGGAGCGTCAGGCCCAGGATGTGGCCGCGTTCCTGACCTTCATCGCCGATCCGCACCAGAACGAGCGTCGCACGCTGGGTGTCTGGGTCGTCGGCTTCCTGATCCTGCTGACGCTGGTTCTCTACCTGCTGAAGAAGGAGGTCTGGAAGGACGTCAAGCACTGATCGCCCGATGTGTGCATGAAGAAACCCGGCCCGCAGTGAAGACTGCGGGCCTTTTCTTTGCCTTCCTTGACCGGTTCTGGCCCGGTTCGTACACTCGCGATCCCCATTCAGGTCAAGCGTTCCGGCCAATTCTTTCAGGGAGTCCGTCCGTCCATGCGCGAATTCGAGAAAATCAAACGCCTGCCTCCCTACGTGTTCGCGGTCGTCAATCAGCTGAAGATGGAACTGCGTCATGCCGGCCACGACATCATCGACCTGGGCATGGGCAATCCGGATCAGCCGACGCCGCAGCATATCGTCGACAAGCTCTGCGAGGCGGCGCAGGACGGACGCAATCATCGCTATTCCGTTTCCCGCGGCATTCCCGGCCTGCGCAAGGCCATCTGCGCCTGGTACAAGCGCAAGTTCGATGTCGATCTCGATCCCGAGACCGAGGCGATCGCGACGATCGGCTCGAAGGAGGGGCTGGCGCATCTGGCCGTGGCCATCACGAGCCCCGGCGATCTGGTGCTGACGCCGAACCCGGCCTATCCGATCCATCCCTACGGCTTCATCATCGCCGGCGCCGATATCCGGCATGTGCCGATGGGGCCGGGCTATGACTATTTCGAGGAGGTGCAGAAGGCGGTCAAGGACTCCTGGCCCAAGCCGAAGGCGCTGGTCGTCAACTTTCCGTCGAATCCGACGGCAGAGGTCGTGGATCTGGACTTCTATGTGAAGCTGGTGGATTTCGCCCGCGACAACGATCTGATCGTGATCTCCGACATCGCCTATGCCGAGATCACGTTCGATGGCTATCAGTGCCCGTCCATCCTGCAGGTGCCAGGTGCCAAGGACGTGGCCGTCGAGTTCTATTCGCTGTCCAAGAGCTACAACATGCCCGGCTGGCGCATGGGCTTCATGGTCGGCAACCGGGAGATCGTGGCGGCGCTGACGAAGATCAAGTCCTATCTGGATTACGGCACCTTCCAGCCGCTGCAGATTGCCGCCTGTACGGCGCTGAACGGCCCTCAGGATTGCGTCGAGGAGATCCGGCTTCGCTACCAGAGCCGGCGGGATGCGCTGATCAAGGGCCTGCATCAGATGGGGTGGATGGCGGAATCGCCGAAGGCGACGATGTTCGTCTGGGCCGAGATTCCGGACGAGTTCAAGCGACTGGGATCGCTGGAGTTCTCCAAGCTGCTGCTCAAGGAGGCCGGCGTGGCCGTATCTCCCGGCATCGGCTTTGGCGATTACGGCGATCATTATGTGCGCATCGCGCTGATCGAGAATGAGCATCGCACGCGCCAGGCGCTGCGCGGCATCCGGCATTTCCTGAACAGCGGCGCCTGACGGCAGTGAACGGATGATGAGACGGGAGTGGACATGAGCGAAATCAGGGTTGGCCTGCTAGGGCTGGGAACGATCGGCACCGGCGTGGCCCGGATTCTTCTGGAGCAGCAGCAGCTGATGGCCCGCCGCATCGGCCGGACGCTGAGGCTTGTGGCCGCTGCCGATCGTGACATCGAGCGCGATCGCGGCCTGGATCTTTCCGGCGTGCGCCTTGTGGATGATGCCGCTGCGATCGTCACAGCCGAGGATGTGGATCTGGTCGTCGAGCTGATCGGCGGTTACGAGCCGGCGCGCAGCTTCGTCGCCACGGCGATCGAGAACGGCAAGCATGTCGTCACCGCGAACAAGGCGCTGATCGCCAAGCACGGCGAGGAGCTGTTTCCGCTGGCGCGCGAGCATGGGGTAGCCATCGGCTTCGAGGCGGCGGTTGGCGGCGGTATTCCGTGCCTGAAGGCCTTGCGCGAGGGGCTGGCGGCCAACGCGATTGAATCGGTCTATGGCATCCTCAATGGCACCTGCAACTTCATCCTGACAAAGATGGAGAACGAGGGCGCGGATTACGCCGACGTGCTGAAACAGGCGCAACAGCTCGGCTATGCCGAGGCGGACCCGACCTTCGATGTCGAGGGCGTGGATACCGCGCACAAGCTGTCCATCCTCGCGGCCATGGCCTTCGGTTCGAAGATCCGCTTTGACGAGGTGTTCACCGAAGGCATCAGCCGCATCACCGCGGCCGATATCGAGGCCGTGGCCGAGCTCGGCTATCGCATCAAGCTGCTCGGCATTGCCAAGCCGCATGGAAGGCATGGCGAGGTGGAAAGCATCGAGATGCGCGTGCATCCGACGCTGGTGCCGGTCACGAGCCAGATCGCGCAGGTTTCGGACTCGTACAATGCCGTGCAGCTATCCGGCGACTTCGTCGAGCATACGATGTATTTCGGGCGCGGCGCCGGCGAGCGGCCGACGGCCTCGGCCGTGGTCGCCGATATCCTCGATATCGCGCGCGTGCTGCCCGAAGGCGTTGCGCATCTGGCGCCGCCGATGGCCTTTGCCGAGAATGAGCGGCGGGACGTGCCGACGCTGCCGATGGCCGATGTCGAGTGCGAATACTACCTGCGCCTGATGGTCAACGACGAGCCGGGCGTGATCGCCTCGGTCACCTCGATCCTGGCCGACCAGCGCATCAGCCTGGAGGCGGTGATGCAGAAGGAGCGCCATGCCAGCAAGCAGGTGCCGATCATTCTGATGACGCACGAAACCACCGAGGGCAACCTGCAGGCCGCCATCGCCCGCATCACGGCCCTGCCCACCGTTCATGAAGACGTGCTGATCCTGCGCAAGGAATCGGCCGTCGCCTAGGGGATTCACATGCCACGCTACGAAGGAATCATCAATCGCTACCGCGCCTTTCTGCCGATCGGCAAGGACGATGCCATCATCACGCTCTATGAGGGCGCGACACCTTTGCACGAGTCGCTGAACCTGAAGAATGCGATCAATCCCGAGCTGAACCTCTATCTGAAGTTCGAGGGCCTGAACCCGACCGGTTCGTTCAAGGATCGCGGCATGACGATGGCCGTGACCCAGGCCTACAATGCCGGCTCCCGCAAGGTGATCTGCGCCTCGACCGGCAACACCTCGGCCTCGGCCGCCGCCTATGCGGCGAACTGCGGCATGCAGGCCTATGTCCTGATCCCCGACGGCAAGATTGCGCTGGGCAAGCTGTCCCAGGGCATGCGCTACGGCGCCAGGGTGATCCAGATCCGCGGCAATTTCGATGATGCGCTGGAGCTGGTGCGCGAGATTAGTGCCGACGGCTCGATCTCGCTGGTGAACTCGGTCAATCCCTATCGCCTGCAGGGCCAGAAGACGGCGGCCTTCGAGATCGTGGACGAGCTGGGCTTCGCGCCGGATTACCATGCGCTGCCGGTCGGCAATGCCGGCAACATCACCGCCTACTGGATGGGCTACAAGGAATATTTCGACAAGCGCATCTCCAGGAGCCTGCCGAAGATGCTGGGTTTCCAGGCCGCGGGTGCCGCGCCGATCGTCAACGGCGCGCCGGTGGAGAACCCGGAAACGGTGGCCACTGCCATCCGCATCGGCAAACCGGCCTCGTGGAAGCAGGCCGAGGCTGCGCGCGACGAGTCCGGCGGCACGATCGAGGCGGTCACCGACGAGGAGATCCTGCAGGCCTATGACATGCTGGCCAGCCTCGAGGGCGTGTTCTGCGAACCGGCCTCGGCGGCGTCCGTGGCCGGCGTGATCAAGCTGAACAAGGCCGGTTATTTCCAGCCGGGCGCGTCCATCGTCTGCACGCTGACCGGCAACGGGCTGAAGGATCCGGATACGGCCATGCGCGGTGTGCCGCAGCCGGTCACCATCGATGCCACCGAGGATGCCGTTCGCCGGGTACTTGAGTCCTGATTTGCGCAAACGTGTTGCGGCGCTGATCGTGACACAGGCCCTGGTTCCGTCGCAGGATCCCGGGGCATTCTCGCTGCATCCCTGCCTTGAACGCTGGCAGGATCAGCTGTGGCGGCGCTATCCGCAATGGTTTTCAACCTCGCTGGATCTGCCGATTTCATGGTATGCCGGCCTGGTTGGGGCCAGTCCGAGCCGCCTGCTGGCTGCCGCCGCAGGGGATTTGCCCGAGGACACGGCCCAGATCTGGGTGGCCAGTCCCTATCATGCCAGGCTGGCGCGCGACAGCGTGCATCTGCTGCCCGAAGGCCAGCTTGGGATGAGCCGGCGCGACAGCCAGTGGCTCTGCGATGAGCTCAATCCGCTGCTTCAGCAAGAGGGAATGCGGCTTGTGCCCGTCGGGGCGGCGCTGCTGCTGTGCTGCCGGACCCCCTGGGATGTCCGTCCGGCCTCGCTGGATCGCATTTCCGGCCATACCCTGCCCGACCGCCATCCCGAGGGCGCCGACGGCGGGCGCCTGATGCGCCTGCTTTCCGAGATCCAGATGCATCTGCACCGTCATCCGGCCGCCCATCGCCGCGAGATGGGAGAGCACGATATCCATGGCCTCTGGTTCTGGGGCGAGGATGTGCCGGCCGCCGGGTCTGATCATGCGGCCATCCCCGTGGCGACGCGCAATCCGCTGCTGCAGGCCGTGGCCGAGGGCCGAGCGGCCCGGCTGGTCCTCAGCGAGGCCGAACGCCTGGGCGAGCTGATCGGCGGTCAGCAGGAACTGCCGGATATGATCGTCCTCAGCGGTCATGGCCATGCCGTGCAGCTCGGACGTCGCTGGCTGGGCCGTCCGTGGCCGCTTCGCAGGCGCGCCTTCCGGCTGCAACCGGCCGAGCGTCCGAAAAGGCTGCCGGGTCAGGAGATGCTCATCGCCCGCATCCGCAGGCTGCTGCATGCTGGCTGAGGCCCTTCCCGAAGCCCTGACGCTTCGCGGCAGGCGTCTGCAATGGCGGCACGGACCGCTTCAGGCCGATGATCCGCTGAGCGCCTGGCAGGGCCTGCTGGCGGCCCGAGGCTTAAGCGAAGGCGATGCGTTCTTTACGCCGAGGCTGGCAGATCTTCCCGATCCCTTTGGCATGCGGGACATGGAGCAGGCGGCAGGGCGCATCGCCGAAGCGATCACTGCTGGTGAGCCGGTGCATGTGTTCGGCGATTTCGACTGCGATGGCGTCTGCGGCACCGCGATTCTCGTCGAGGCGCTGACGGCAGCCGGGGCTACGGTCACGCATTCGATTCCGCACCGCGCCGACGATGGCCACGGCATCGGTGTCGAGGCCGTGGCCGAGGCGGTAGCTGACGGTGCGCGCGTCGGCATCAGTGTGGATACCGGCACGACCTGTTTCGGGGCCTGCAACGAAGCGCGCCGGCGGGGGATGGATCTGATCGTCAGCGATCATCATCTGCCCGATGCCGAGCTGCCGGCGGCCCATGCGGTGCTCAATCCGGCACGACAGGATTGCGGCTTTGCCGGACGCCTGCTCTGCGGCACGGGTGTCGCGTTCTTTCTGCTGATGGCGGTATGGAAGACGCTGGCCGGGCGGGGGCTGCGGCCGGCCTTCGATCTGCGGGCCTTGCTGGATCGCGTGGCCGTGGCCACCGTCGCCGATGTGATGGATCTGGTCGGGGTCAATCGCATCCTCGTCCATCATGGCCTGAAGCGGCTGAACGAACAACCGTCGGTGGGCATGGCCGCTCTGATGCGCACCGCCCGTGTGCGTGGCCCGGTCACGGCGGAAACGATCGCCTTTTATCTGGCGCCGCGCATCAATGCAGCCGGGCGCATGCGTCACGGCGATGAGGCGATGCGGCTTCTCTGCTGCGCCGGGGAGGACGAAGCGATGCGCCTGTCCTCCGTGCTGGATGAAACCAACCGGCAGCGCCGGAAGGTCGAGGAGGAGGTGTTCCGCCAGGCTGAGGCCATGCTTGGCGACGCGAGCGTGCTGGCGGTCTGTCATCCGGACTGGCATGCCGGCGTCGTGGGTCTGGCGGCCGGGCGCCTGGCGCGCAAGCATCGCAAGCCGGCGGCCGTGGGCTTCATCACCCCGGACGGCGATATCCGCGTATCGCTGCGTGGCGTGGCCGGATTCCATATCGGCAAGCTGCTTTCTGCCTGTGCCGAGCATCTCGATGGCTTCGGCGGCCATGCCGGCGCTGGCGGCGGCACGGTTCGTAGTGACCGCTGGGATGAGTTCGTGGATGCCTTCGGGCAGGCGGTGGACGAGCAGGGGCAGAGCGAACATCCCAGCTGCGATATCGACGGCATCCTGGGGCTGGGCGCGATGCACGCTGGCCTTGCCGAGCGGCTGCAACGCTTCGAGCCCATCGGCCGGGGCAATCCGGCCTGCCAGTGGCTGCTGCGGGATGTGCATATCACCGAAAACAGGCCGCTCAAGGGCGGGGTCGTGCGCCTGAAGCTGAGCGATGGCTCGCGCTGGCTGGATGCGATCGTCTTTGGCGGAGGTGTCTATGGCGATGCGCTGGAGCGCGGCCGCATCGTTTCGCTGATCGGCCAGCTCAAGCCCGACGACTATCGCGGCAATGGTGCGATCCAGTTCGTGGTCGAGGATGCCCTGGTCAGCGATTGACCCCCTGTTTTCTTCAGGCATTGGACAATTCCTTATGCCTTACTATTATCAATCCTAGTGCGGCAGGGAGGGGCCTATTTCGCAGTTGGCTTTTTTCCTGCTCTGAAGGCTGGATCTTGGATTTGGCCGAACCATATCTGAGCGAATCACTTGAGAAATGAATGAGGATTAGACTGTGGGTAGAACAGTATTTAATCAGGTCAATTACACGCTCCAGTCACTGATGGATGGCATCTCGCATGGAACAATTGGCCTGCCGGATATCCAGAGACCGTTTGTCTGGAAGAATGCCAAGGTGCGCGACCTGTTTGATTCTATCTACCGAGGGTATCCGGTTGGTTATTTTCTTTTCTGGAGTACCGGGGCGGAGAAGGGCGTCAAGCATATCGGCGCTGATCAGAAGCAGAAAACGCCCAGCCAGTTGATCGTCGACGGGCAGCAACGACTGACTTCAATGTATGCCGTGGTCAAGGGCATCCCCGTGGTGCGCGAGAACTACGAGACTGAACGGATCCAGATCGCCTTCAACCCGCTGGAAGAGTCGTTCGAGGTGGCCGATGCGGCCATCCGACGGGACAAGTCGTTTCTGCCTGATATTTCCAAGCTCTGGCAGGAGAATGTTGATCTGTTCAACCTAGTGGGCGGCTATCTGGAAGGATTGGCCGAGACAAGGGAAGTGACCGATGCCGATCGGCAGCAGGTGCAGCGGGCGGTCATGGATCTACGGAACCTGCTGGCCTTTCCGTTCACTGTCCTTGAGCTCTCGGCAGATGTGACCGAGGAACAGGTTTCCGAAGTATTCGTCCGTATCAACAGCAAGGGCAAGTCGCTGAACCAGTCGGACTTCATCCTGACCCTGATGTCCGTTTTTTGGGATGAGGGAAGAACCGAACTGGAGGACTTCTGCCGCGCTGCGAAAAAACCGACTGCGGGCGAGCCATCGCCATTCAACCATTTTATCCAGCCCAAGCCCGATCAGTTGCTTCGTGTGAGTGTGGGCCTAGCCTTCCGCCGTGCCCGTCTGAAATATGTGTATTCGATCTTGCGCGGCAAGGATCTGGAAACCGAGCAGTTCAGCGAAGAGCTGCGGGAAGAGCAGTTTGGCAAGCTGAAGGAGGCCCAGGCCAAGGTGCTCAACCTCACCTATTGGCATGATTTCCTGAAATGTCTGCTCTTTGCCGGCTTCCGTAGTGGCAAGCTAATCAGTTCGGAGAACAATCTGCTCTTCGCCTACATCCTCTACCTGATGGGGCGCACTGAATACAAGCTGGAAGAGTATCGGTTACGGCGCCTGATAGCGGTCTGGTTCTTCATGAGTGCGATTACCGGGCGCTATACCGGCTCGCCGGAATCCGCGATGGAATTCGATCTGCGCCGCTTCAGCGACACTAGGACCGCCGATGAATTCGAGGAGATACTGCTTCAGGTCTGCCGCGCGACGCTGACCAGAGACTACTGGGAAATTACCCTGCCGAATGAACTGGCGACGGCGGCAGCGGTCAGCCCCTCGATGTTCGCCTATTTCGCGGCCCTGAATGTGCTGGATGCGCGGGTGCTGTTCTCGCGGCAGAAGGTTTCAGAGTTGATGGATCCGGCCACCCAGGGGCATCGGGCCTCGCTGGAACGGCATCATCTGTTCCCGAAGGCCTATCTGAAATCACTTGGCATTTCCCAGACGCGCGAGACCAACCAGATTGCCAACTTTGCGATGGTCGAGTGGGGCGAGAACGCAGAAATTTCCGACCTGCCGCCAGCGGAATACGTGCCCAAGTTGGCAAGCCGCTTCAGTGAGCATGAGCTGAAGCAGATGTATGCATGGCATGCCTTGCCCGATGGCTGGGAA